>JAZQVQ010000230.1:0-2936 GCA_045631825.1 Eubacteriales bacterium
TATCAAAAACAAGCTCTTTTGTATCTTCGGAAAGTTCATTTACAACCGACTCAAGATTTGGTGCAGTTGTTGTATCGAGTCTGCCTGTTATTTCAAGAGTAACAAGCTCAAAATCTCTTTCCACATTGATTGTCATAAAAAGTCTCCCTTCAATTAGTATGCCTCATAAAAAATATCACAACCGCTATGACAAACCTATGACAAACTTAAATTTAAACATAAAAAAATACGGTCGGTAAATTCCGACCGTAAACAGATTTATTGATTTGTTCCAAGAAGCAGAGCGAGGGTATCTTCTGCCCATGAATACTGTGTCATATACTCGCCGTGAAAATGAGGCGTTCCTGTCTTTAAAAACTTGTGGTAATCGCAGTTGATTCTCGCAGGATCAATTCTGTAATTATATCCTTCCTGACAAAATACTTTTTCAGCTCCAACTTGTGCAAGTGTTTTTTTAAGGTCTCCGACAAGATGCCTTAAATAATCCATATTTTTAACATCATCAGTATTTTCGGGCCACATAACTGCACAGATTTGCTTTCCTGTCATTCCTGCACCGTTTCTGTCAACAAGCACAGCAAAAAGTTCTTTTGCTTTAGTACGCTTGAAATTAAGCGCCTCTCCGTTCTTTAAAACCTCAAAGTTTCCAAAGCATTTAACATCAAGAAGCGACACATTCGGATTTTTAATCTTGATATGGTCAATTTCTTTTTGAACAGCTTCTGGTGTAATTGGTTTCATAAGGTATCCGCTGCACCGAAGTTGTATAGCGTTTAATGCATACTCCTCATAACCTGTACAGAAAACAATTTTACACTCCGGATAAATCTCGGTGATCTTTTCTGCTAAGGCAAGACCGCCCATACCACGCATATTTATATCAAGAAAGGCTACATCTAAGCGATTTTCAGAAATCCACTCAAGAGCCGCAGAGCAGGCAGAAAAATCATAGACCTCTTTTATATCAGGTGAAGCTTTAACAATATCTGTAAGAGCTTTAAGCATTGGTCTTTCATCATCAACTGTTATCGCTATCATAATCCCCAGCCTCCTTTGGTATTCTTATAGTTGCCTTTGTGCCTTTACCGATTTCGCTTTCTATGGTCAGCGTTCCGCTGCACATTGCTTCAATTCGACCTCTTAT
Organism: Eubacteriales bacterium; assembly: GCA_045631825.1. Lineage (GTDB taxonomy): Bacteria > Bacillota > Clostridia > Oscillospirales > CAG-382 > UMGS1387. Next base: position 1,145 of record JAZQVQ010000230.1, read on the forward strand.
ATTTTTTATACCGACATGCTTGGTTTCATCATATCCTACGCTCATATCAAAACCAACACCGTCATCTGTTACCTCTACAATATATGAATCATCTGTTTCATAAGCAGATATTGTAACTATACCGCCTTCTTCAAGTCCCATAAGACCGTGCTTTATGGCATTTTCTACAAGAGGTTGAACAGAAAGTGCAGGAAGAAGAAATTCTACTGAGCGAAGGTCATATTGTATTCTCATATCAGGGAAACGAACCTGCTCAATATCGGTATAATGCTTAACATGATTCATTTCCTGCGAAACTCTTATAGGTTTGGCATTGTCAAGCTCGCTGAAATTTCCTCTTAAATACAAGCTGAAATTACGCACAAGCTTTGAAGCTTCTTTTGGTTCGGTGATACAAAGCTGCTCAATCGTCCCAAGTGTGTTATAGATGAAATGCGGCTGAATCTGACTTATCATAGTGGCAATGCGGCTTTCCGTGAGTTCTGCCTTCAAAATCAGTTTTTCTGCTTCAAGTTCTCTTGCTCTTATTGCCGCATTCAAGTTTTGCGGAACAACCTTTAAAAGCACAATTACGGATACAATAAACACAAGAATAAATACAATCTCTGAAACAATTACTCTTGTGGATAATCCAAAAGTTATTCCTGCCACGTCGATTATAAACGAAATCATCGGAAGCATCGCAAAAGCTGAAAGCATTTTTTCTTTTTTATTGTCCTTTGCAATACGAATGGCAAGAAGTACGCTCATCACAATGCAAATCATACTCTGCACAGACACCCATACAGGTAATGTATCATAGAACTTTACATCGGAAACTGACGGTGAAAGCATAATTGCCAGATTTGAGAATAAAGCAAGAATGGTAAGACTATTGCTTAGTTTTCTAAACTTATCCTCAAACATACCTGCAATAAAAGCAGTTACACAGAGCATATAAAGCATCATAGAGCCTATAACCATACGGGTATTGAATTTAATTATTTCGCTAAAGAACATAACGCCGTGTGCCTTAAATAAGAAGTATATTCCGGCAGAGAAAATTCCAAATCCCGCAAGCCACAGATTTTTATTTCCTTTGATATGAATGAGCATAGAGAATATCGCCGTACCCAAAATCATAAATGCAAACAAAATAAATGCAATACCCAAAATTCTATCCGCACTGCCTCTGTTTAATGTATCTCTCTCAAAATCTGTTCCGCCGTAGGTGCTTAAGTTGTTAAGAAAATCGTCAATGGCTCCCGGGTTTCCGAATTTATGAGGGTTCTTCAGCCTGATAGTAATTTCTTCATCACCTTTGCATTCATATCCGATATACATTTTACCGCACAGATCCTCGCCGATAAGAACACTCTCGGCATCAAAGGGGCGGAAAGTTTCTCCGTCTTCCGAAATTTCACCGCCAATATGGTTAAAATAAAACGCAAGAACGACGCCTTCATCTGCAATTCCTACAACCTCTCCCGTGGTAGGAACAAATAACTGAAAATGCCCTTTCAATGTTACATCGCCTTTATTGGCAGGAATATGCTCACCTTTGACATAAGGCTGAAAGTTACCATCAGCTACTTTATACTCACCCTGAAATTCTGCGGAAAGATACATGGCATTCATTGCCTGACTTCCATAATTTCTTCCTGTATATACAAAGAAACAAAGAACAACGGCAAGCAAAGAGATACATAAGCTTATAAATATTCTGTTTTTTAGTTTTTCTTTATTAGATTTCATAATAATCACTCTCCGCAAACAGTATCTCTATCCGCCTATAATAAATACAACAATGCTA
>JAZQVQ010000231.1:0-2412 GCA_045631825.1 Eubacteriales bacterium
AAAGTATTGCAGAGGTCAACAAAGTACGCAGTTATTACACCACAACAGGAGCATACAGGACAGACTCTTGTATGGAATGAGATAAAATGACTGTTTAATCAGTCGGAAATTTAAAAGGAGGTCAATGTTATGAATAACACAAAGGTAAATAATTATCAGGTTGCAAAGGAAAATGCAAGGCAGAAGGCTATTGATTGGCAGGACTACTTCTCGGAAACTTCAATGTCATGGGGTGAGCTTGCATACTGGCAGGGATATTTTGAAAAGATTGGAAAACGCTATGGACTTCTTACAGAGTTCAGGGAAAATTGTATTTGTTGAGGAGGTTAACAGCTATGAGAGAACGACTTGAATATATGAGCAAAACAGAACGGAAAATTGCAGATAAGTTAAACACATTAACTAATATTGACACGTTCTGGAATGATGTACGGAAATTCACAAAGAGCGTTCACAGTGATCGAGCTATTGAATTATGGCAAGCATACTCGGAAATTCGCTTTAATGAGCTTATAACGGGTTGTGAGGACGTAAGAACAGAAATTGATACAGTGAACGGAAAAACAGTAATACGTTATTATACATATGATTTTGAAACGGAAATATTTCCGAAGGAGGTTTGAATTATGAATATCAAGGTAAACAGAGAGACTAAACTTGACTATGACAAGATTCTTGACGGCATTGTATGGATATTCTACATAGCCAATACAGACGATGAATGGAAAATCAGACAGCGTTGCGCTGATTTGAGAGACAGACAGGAAGTTGACGATAATGGCTACCCGATATATAAAGGTCGTTTTGGAAATGCGTTAATCGCTTTACGCTATGGAAAATTTACAAACAAGCTTTATCTTATGAGCAAGGAAGGATTTGACGTATTCAAAGATAGAGATATTAGAGGTATAACAGCGGAGCAATTGGAAATGTATGCAACGCATACAATTGAACGTGAGGAGGTTTAATTATGAATATTAATATCTATGTAAATGGATTGGAAAGTTTGTCGAGTATTGAATTTCATACCACTGGTGAGATGCAGGGATATATTCTGGCGGCTTACTGGTCAGATGAAGTCGGAGAAGTTGATATATGTTTTCGAGTATACAGCCCTGATGATGGCAAGGCAGAAAACATAATCACATGGACTTCAAAGGGAATCGCAGAGGAAAAACACAGGGCAATTGAATTTCACCTTGCACACATAGCAGAAAAGTGTGGACTCAAAAAAGCTATTGGTTTGGAAAATCCAAACGATGAGCTTATATCCTTTACAGAAATTAACATCAATGACCATGAATATTCATTTGGAATTAATCGTGATACATGGTACGATCTTGACCGCTGGGAAATTTCAGAAGCTATGGATGAGTATTGCACAGAAGAGGCTGTACTTGAACGGGATATATCCACAAGGGCAGCTTGGGGATATTACGATTAAATAACACTTTCAAAGGAGGAAAAATTATGTTTGTGTGGAAAATTAAAATCAAATATACAAACGATATAATACCACAAAGAAAAATAACTAAAACCTTATGGCTTTTGGGAATTATCCCAATATTTATAAACATAACCGAGATACCATAACAATATCGGCGGCATATCCGAGTGCATTGGAAATTCTGATGCGCTCCAATATGGTGCTGAGAGCACAACAAATTAACGATAAAGGAGTAAATAATTATGACAAATGAGAAGTTTTTAGAGTTAATAAACAAGGCTATTGGAAATCTGAAAGACGATACAGACGGTTACGGACAGACTCCCATTGACTTCATGAGGAAAAACGGGATCAAGTCTACTGATAATATGCGCTTTTTCCTTGACAGTGTAGGAGTTTATCTTGAAGAAATCAGATGCGGACTTCTCGCAGATATCGAGGCAGCAGAAGCAAAGAAGAACGGAAAATCGAGCGTTATTAGCAATGTAAAGAAATTTACAAAGAAGTGTGCAGCACACAGAGATATTAAGCCCGCTATCGGGTGGGCAAACTACGACGAAGCGGAAAATAAATACTTCTTAATTGACGGTTGTGCAATGCTCATATCGGAAAATGCAGACGGTATGGAGCTTACACCTGAAGCAGTTAAGAAGAATATACAGCCATTCAACTGGAAAAAGGCAATGCCGAGTATATACGAATATCAGAAGGTGGAGTTGCCATCTATCGGAAAGATTGCAGCTTGGCGCAAACAGGAAAAGGCAAAGGCTGGCAAGCGTAAAGGCTGGGACAGGATATTCTTTGATGCCTTTGGAATAAACGGAGAATACCTTGAGATGTTTATGCGAATTACAGGCTCTACGGAAATTTATTACAAGGACAGCGTTCACGCACTCTACATGGAAGGTAATGGTTATCAGGCAGTTATAATGCCTATAAAGAATTATGACGTTGACAAAGACACC
>JAZQVQ010000232.1:0-5039 GCA_045631825.1 Eubacteriales bacterium
GTGCTTTATTGATTAGACAAATACATTTAGTCAAACAATCTTATATCTAAAAGTATTCCTGCATTATTTGTGTAATTACAATAATTCATATTTTATACTTGAAATGCCTACAGAATTTTTTATATAATAAAATCATAAAAATATAAATACATTAAGGAAAGGAACTAAAATAAATGAACAACAATGGTAAATGGTGGAACAATCCGGAAAATATCCCACAACGTCCGATTAAAACTTTCAGTTTTAAAAATCTGCCCCACATAATTCCGGTTATCGTACTGGTAGTTGTTGTCGCAATAACACTTTTAACAGCGGTTTACACCGTAAACGACAAGCAGCAGGCAGTTGTTACAACCTTTGGGAAAGTGACGTCTGTCACCGATTCGGGTATACATTTAAAACTGCCTTTTGGCATACAAAAAGCAACTCTTGTTGACGTAAATGTATACAGAAAGATAGAACTCGGTTACCGTTCATCACAGTCCTCCGGCTCTTTAACCGTAGAGGATTACGAGACAATAGCCTCAGAAAGCAAAATGATAAGCGGTGACTACAACATTGTCAACTGCGATTTCTTTCTCGAGTACAAAATTTCAGACCCTGTCAAGTATCTCTACAACTCCGAAAATCCTGACCTTATATTAAAAAGCCTTGCCCAGAGTCACATAAGAAACGTTATAAGCTCATACGATGTCGACAGTATTCTCACAACCGGCAAAGGCGAAATTCAAACGCTTATAAAGGAAGCCATAGCAACCGAGCTTTTAGAATACGACCTCGGGCTTGTGCTTACCGACATAAAGCTGCAGGACAGCGAACCTCCGACAACCGAGGTTATCGAGGCATTCAAGGGAGTTGAAACCGCAAAGCAGGAAATGGAAACTGCAATAAATGTTGCCGAAGCTTACAAGAATGCACAGCTTCCAAAGGCCGAGGCGGAGGCTGACAAGCTTATCAAGGATGCTGAGTATAGCAAGCAAAACCGTATAAACGAGGCAAATATGCAGGTTGCCATGTTCAACGCAATGTACGAGCAATATTCGTTAAATCCGTCTGTGACAAAAAAGAGAATGTTCTTTGAAACAATCGAAAAAGTTTTGCCCGAAGCAAAGGTTTATATAGATGCATCAGACGGTTCTATGCAAAAGCTTTTACCAGTTGAAAGCTTTGCACAGGCAAATGCACAGTAAAAGGAGGAACAGACAATGAAAAAAAGCGTAATTTCAGTGGTTATTATTGTAATAATTGTAGCTGTATTTATTATTGGAAGTGAATGTTTTTATACCGTTGAGCAAAACCAGTTCGCCAATACTGTCCGTTTTTCCAAAACCATAAACACTGTGTCCGAGGCAGGTCTTTATGTCAAAATGCCTTTTATAGACAGTATAAAGTATTTTCCAAAGCAGGTTTTGCTTTACGATATGGCTCCGAGTGATGCACTTACTGCCGACAGCAAGACTATGCTTGTTGACAACTATGTAACCTGGAGAATCACAGATCCGCTTACCTTCTACAAGACTCTCGGAAGCCTTGCCGAAGCTGAAACACGTATAAATATGCTGACCTACAGTGCTATCAAAAAGGAAATGGGAAAACGCAACCGTGATGAAATAATAAACTCGGAAGAACAGAGTCGTGATTTATTCAACCAGAACATCATCGGGGCGACCGCCGATGCAACAACTTCTTATGGAATTGAAATTATGGACATCAAAATCAAAAAGCTCGACCTTCCTGCCGACAACGAACAGGCGGTTTACAGCCGTATGGTGTCGGAAAGGAACAAAATCGCCGAAGAATATCGTGCAGAGGGTGCAAAACAGTCTGAGCTGATTAGAAACGATGTCGACAAGCAGACAAACATTCTTGTATCCGATGCAAAGGCTGCAGCAGAGGCAATAAAGGCAGAGGGCGAAAGCGAATATATGAAGATTCTTGCCTCGGCGTACAACACGCCCGATAAACAGTCTTTCTATGAATTCACCCGTGCCCTTGACGCTCTTGAGATTTCGCTCAAAAATCAAAGTACCATAATTCTCGGCAAAGATTCTGTTATAGCAAAAGCACTTACAAATCCGTAACGTGCAGAAAGGTATTGGTCTTATATGTCCTTTTTCTCGCATACACAAGGCTTTGACACACTTGAAAAAAGGGTTAAAGCCCTTTTTTCCGACGTTCCAACGATTGAATCGCAAAGACTAAGATTTGTTAAAATTTCTCCCGAGCACGCAGAGGATATGTTTGAGTATTCCAGCGACAGCGATGTAACAAAGTATCTTACCTGGTCGTGCCACTCTTGTGTCAAAGAGACGGAGCGTTACATAAAGTTACTTCAAAAAAAATATCTTCAGGGTGTGTTTTTTGATTGGGGAATAGTCGACAAGCAAGACGGAAAATTCATAGGGACAGTCGGGTACACAAGCTTTGACTACCAGAAAAACACTGCCGAAATCGGCTATGTTCTGTCAAAGAATTACTGGGGGAAGGGGCTTATTCCCGAGGCTGCAAAAACCATTATGGAATATGGTTTTGAAAATCTCGGTTTGTCGGGTTTCTGTGCAAAATGTATAGAGGGCAACAACTCCTCTTTAAGTGTTATGAGAAAATGTGGTATGGTTCTTGAAGGCATATACAAAAACAGTATGTTTATCAAGGGTGAATACAAAACCATAGTTGTTTGCTCGGTTACCAAAGAAGATTATTACAAAAAGAAAAGAGACGGTGTATGAAAGAGCTTTTACATTTATTCTGGGTTTTTGCAAAAATAGGTGCAGTAACCTTTGGCGGCGGATACGCCATGCTACCCATTTTAACAAGACGCCTGGTCGACGAACTGCACTGGACAACCGATGAGGAGCTGACAAATTATTTTGCTATAGGTCAGTGCACTCCTGGTGTTATAGCGGTTAATGTTGCAACGTTCATCGGCAACAAAAAAAGAGGAATTATCGGCGGAATCTTTGCAACACTCGGCATGGTTTCAGCTCCTCTTGTTATCATTTCAATTATTGCTGCATTTCTGTCAAACTTTGCAGAGTACAAAATCGTAAAGGATGCATTTGCAGGCATCCGTATATGCGTCTGTGTCCTCATTCTCAACGCAGTAACACGTTTATGGAAAAAATCGGTTGTTGACAAATTTACTTTTGTTCTATTTGCATTAGTCTTTATTATTTCAGCGTTTGGTGAATATTTTTCACTTTCACTATCCCCTGTCATTATGGTTATAGCCTGTGCACTTATCGGGATAATCAAATGTAACCTGAGCATCAAAAACACTCACGCTTCGGGTGACAAAAAGGGGGGCAAGTCAAAGTGATACTTGTACGTTTATTCTTTGAATTTTTCAAAGTGGGACTTTTCTCCGTCGGCGGCGGTCTTGCTACAATCCCCTTTCTTACTGACATTTCAAACAGAACAGGTTGGTTTTCAGGCACAGACATTGCAGATATGATAGCTATCAGTGAATCAACCCCCGGACCTATTGGTGTAAATATGGCAACCTATGCCGGTTTTAAAACGGCAGCTACCCATGGTTTACCCGGTATTATAGGTGGTATAGTTGCAACGCTCGGACTTGTTGCTCCCGCTATTATTACAATATATATAATTGCCCGTATTTTAAACAAATTTATGGGAAACAAGTATGTTGACGGAGCTTTTTACGGACTTAGAGCTGCATCTATAGGACTTGTTGCCGCAGCAGGTTTTGGTGTATGGAAAATTTCCATTATAACTATTGATTCATTTTTACAAAGCAGGAATTTTTCAGACTTATTTGTTGTCAAAGGTGTAATTCTTGCTGCTGCCATACTTATCTGCCAACGCTTTTTCAAAAAGATAAGTCCTATTGCATATATCGCCATTAGTGCTGTTGTCGGGATTGTATTTTCGTTTGCAGGTTAATGTTTTTAACAAAAACGGTGTGAGTTTTTTCTCACACCGTTTTTTACTATTTATTCTTTTATTTTACAGACATCCACCCAACCCGAAGAATTCGAACATTTTTCAAGTTCGTAAGGTGTCAGTCTAACCGCACTATTTGAGCTTCCACAGGCAGGAAAAATCTCGGCAAACCTTTTCATTGACTCATCGAGATAAACCAAAACGCCCTCATTTATTCCAAACGGGCAGACACCGCCTGTAGCATGTCCACACATTTCTTCAACCCTCTCAAAGTCAATCATCTTTGCCTTGGTGGAGAAAAATGCCTTAAATTTTGCATTATCTATTTTACAATCGCCTGATGTGACTACAAGCACACACTTTCCGTCAACATCAAAAGACAGAGTTTTTGCTATAAGTGCACTTTCGCATCCGAGGGCTTTTGCGGCAAGCTCAACGGTTGCACTCGATACATCAAAAGTATGTATTCTATCATCAAATCCAAATTTTTCCAAGTGAGCTTTTGCCTTTTCAAATGACATTCAATCCACCTCAAAATTTATAATTTTTGCCCTGCCCGAAAGTACTTGACTTTCACGTTTGTGACAGGTCATAATAACAATCTGCACTTTTTCACTTAACCCGTACAGGTATTCAATCATTTTATTTAGTCTTTCGTCATCCATATTGGAAAACGCATCGTCAAAAACAACTATGGGCTTTTGCTTGCAAAGATACATACACAGTGCCATTCGCAAGCTTATGTAGGCGGCATCAAGTGTACCTGTACTCAGGAACGATGCGTCCCTTACAAGTGCCGATGATTTTTCAAGAAACGACAGTTTCATCTGCGTATCAGCATAAAGTCCCTCGTATTTTCCTGATGTTATACTTTTGAACATTTCACCAGAAAAACGTGTTATGGCAGGAGTAACCGATTTTTTCATGCTTTCACTTGCCAACTCGAGAGTTTCTATTGCCATCTCAAGTGCCTTGTGCTTTAGCGACAGTTCCTCTTTTTGCTGCAAAAGGCTGCTTATATTGCTCTGCAGCTCGGCAGGCTTTGGCAGCGTATTTGTAAGCACCGCACTTGCCTTTTCAAGCTCCCTCTCTCTTATCACAAGTCCCTCGTTTGCCTGGGTATAAAAAGCCAT
>JAZQVQ010000233.1:0-3972 GCA_045631825.1 Eubacteriales bacterium
CATTCTTCACCCTCCGTGTATTTCTTTTTGAGTTCGGCGTAATCTCGGTATAATGCCGTTACATTCATCTCTCCGTCAATATCTCGGAAATGAAGGATTTTTTCAATACCATCAAAAATCTCCCTCGCAACCTCTTGCTTGGTTTCGGCTCTTTCTTCAAGCACGGCTTGGAGATTGTAGTACACACGCTCAACCTCGCTCTTTGGTGCAACATCGGCTGTTGGAACAAACGCAAGGGCATTCATAGCACCTATTACTCCGTCACGAAACTCAATAAGCAATTCCATATCTCCGTGCATACTCATTGTGTGAGAAAGTCGATACTCGTCAAGTGCCTTCATCGCATCTTCTCGCTTGATATATTCGTCCATATCATTCACCTCCTACATACACGAGCGTCCGTGCGTTATCAACGCAAAGAATACAAACAACAGAACATAAGTCGACACAGCCTCTTTTGTAAAAATCTTAAATAATTTCATCACTCCGCACCGCCTTTCATCTTCGCTTGACAATGCGGACAACATTTCCACTCGCCCACATCGTTGTAATAACTACTGCACAACTTTCCGCACACCGAACATTTATAAGTGGCATTTCTATTCTCTCGTCTTGGCTTGTGCAATATCCACTCCCCCTCGCTCTGCTTGCGGTAGCCTGCGTTGTAAAATTTCTCGCAAACGCTCATTAAATTTTTGTCGCAAAGCATCAATGTCGCCAATTCGTTCGCCATCTCCTCAATCTGCTTTTCTTTGGTCATTGTCTGCCTCCACATCAATTCTAATAATATTTGCAACTCCTTCAAGTCGCATTGAAATGTCCTCTTTCAACCCGATAATGTTGTCGGTATCTTTTACGGTAATAATGATTTTCATATTATACCTCCTCACACCTTAACGGCTATCCGTCTGCCATAACGGTAAAATACTTTTTCTCTTGATACTCAAACACACGGACACGATAATAATGCCAAAATTCATCCGCAACCTCAAAATTCGCTTTAATTTTGCCGTATCGGAGCAAATCGCGGAATAAATTTGTGTTTACCATTTTCCCCTTCTTTCCGTGGCGGTTTTGCCACTAAATTTTTTCCTCCATCAATTCGGGATTATCATAAATATTCCCTACAACCTCATACTCGATATTGCACAAACTCGTGAACGGATTAAATTCCTCAACATCTCCACGATTCCAAAGCAAACCGAAAGAGCCATTTCGGAATGCGACAACCGCAGGCTTAAGTCTTTCAAGCCAATGTGTCGCGCCATATACGATGTCGCCCTCATACATTTCAATGCCTTTTTTGTCAATAACGGTTGAGCCTTGCCCCACGGTTTCTTCAATAACCGCATAAAGAGGGCTTGCTTCTGTTGGCTCTTTGTCAACGCTTGCCGTTCCATCGCTCCACACGGTCAAATTACCACAAAGCCATTCGCCATTGTCCTGTCTTTTTCCTCTGTACTTTCTTGTGTGTTCCATATTTACCTCCTTATTTTGTGGGGCGGTTAAGCCCCACTATAATGTTATGCAATGGCTTGAATTTCCATTGCCTCGATTTCTTCCCAAGAGAAACCGAACTGATTATGCAAGCGGTCAGCCTGTTCAGAACAAGCGATGCTCGCTTCCATAGTCATATGACTTGCAAAAATCTTATTCAATTTGATAAATCTATCAACCGCCTGCTTCTTGATGAAAGCATCAATTTCAGCCTCGTTGTTAAAAACAACCTTGTCGATGTAGTAGCCTTTGTAGTTTTTCATTTGTGTTACCTCTTTCTTTCTTGGGGGTGTTCCCCTTACTGTGATTATATTATAACACATAAAAATCAAAATGTCAATAGGTTTTTGAAAAGTTTTTGAAATATTTTTTGAGTTTTTTTGATTTTGTTACTAACATTGCATTTTATTAGTAACGCTCAAATCCCTTGAAATATATAGCTTTTTCCGATTTTTGTTACTAATGTTACTATGTTTGCTATAAAATACTTTTTGTATTACAATATAGTGTAAAAATCAGTCCAAACTCTTAACCCTTAGTAACATAGTAACAACAACATCAAAATCATCATTTATATAGTATTTTCAATGGTTTGTCGGTTGTTACTAACATTGTTACTAACTGTTACTAACACAATTAGTCTGGTAAATTGGTAACATCAATCGGCGGCAATTCTTCAAATTTCGCTTCGTTCGTTTTGTGCCAAAATCTTTGCAAACCATATTCATTTGAACGGCTTGGCTTCTCATCTCGCACCCACCCACTCAAACTTTGCAAAATCAAAGCTATCTCGTTGCTTTCTCTGCGTGTCGGTTTAGCAAAATCATTTCCGAGAGCATTTTTCCACAATTCAAGAATACATACCGCATCTTTGTTTTTAATATACGCTTCAATCATTCCTACACGGTAATCATCTTCAACCGCTCGTTCTTGCATCTTTTTAATTTCTTCAAGCAAATTTCTGTCCGCATAAGGTTGTAACTCTCCCTTGTCATACAGATATTTCGCCTCCGCCCACGCTTGAAGAATGTCCGCTTGGATTTCTTCTTTGTGGTCGTGCAGATCGTAACCGCTTGAATTTACCTTTACAGGATACCAACGGCGGTTTCCTGTCTTATCGGTCAAAAATTGCTCTTTGTTTGTTGTACCGATAAAAACGCATTGTCTTTTGTGGTCTGTTGTACGGCGGTCAAACGGTCTGCGATAACGGTCAACGAGTTTCGTAATGTATGACTTTACCGCTTCGACTTCCTTTGTCTTTGTAACTGCCAAAAGCTCTGCGATCTCACACACCCACGCACCCTCAATCGCTTCAATGCCTTTTTGTCCTTCGATTTCTGTAACCTCGGTGAAAAATTCGTCTTTAATTGCCAACCAACGAGCAAAGGTGGATTTTCCTTCACCCTGTTTTGTACCAATTAAAACCGCAACATCATCAAACTTGCACCCTGCATTGTAAAGTCGGTGAATACCTCCTGCAAATACAAGGCGTGTAACTTCACGGATATATGACGTATCTTCGCATTTTAGCCACTTTATAAAAAGCTCTTGAATACGGCTCACACCGTCCCATTCGGCTGCTTCAATCATCTGCTTTATAGGGTGATACTCACGCTCTGCAAAGAGAATACGCAAAGCATCGTCAAGTTTTTCTCGGTTGTGAATTTTATATTTTTGTTCAATATAAAATCTCGCTCTGCTATCGTCTTTGTCCTGCCAACGCTCCAATTTTCCATCTACAATATGTTCGGGAGAATATGAAAGTTGATTAAAACGCAAAGACTCAAATTCTTTGTCATTTCGGAGAATTAAAAGAAAATTATCAATAGTAGATAGCGGCTGACCTTTGCCGTCAAAAGCAAGGCAAATTTCAGCGTTCTTTTTTGCGTTCTCTTTCGTGTAGGCGTCAGCCATTTCACGCTCTGCCGTGTCAAACGCCTTAAACATTCTTTTAACTTGCTCTTTTAATTCTTTGTCAGCCTTTAACTCTTGCATTCTCGCAAAATACAAAGCCTTTAGCTGCTCCCTAATTTCAACGGGTTGCGCTTGTATCATATACACATTTTCAGATCTTAACAAGTCCGATATTTCCATACAAGCAATAGCTTCTTCATTCATAACGCCTTACCTCTATTTCTGCACAATCTAACACATATTTTTGATAATCCAATTTTTGCAAACTCTCCATAAAAAGCGGATGCAATTCTTCGTCGGGTGATTTCGGCCTGTAAATCCTGCGGTTATCGTCAAGCCTTTTCCATTCGTCAAACGCTTTCCAATAATCATCTTCTGCTTTTTGTTTCTCTCGCTTCTCTCGCTCTCGTTTTGCTTGTAAAGCCTGTTTCTGATAGTGCGACCGCCTCAATTCCTCAAAAGAATGGTCGCCGTAGATGTTCAATCCAAAATCGGTATCAATCTTCCTCAATGTGTCTTGAAAAGACAATCCGAAAAGTTTTTGAATAAAGGTTATAACAT
>JAZQVQ010000234.1:0-12985 GCA_045631825.1 Eubacteriales bacterium
TTATATAAAAAAGATATGGCTGGCCGTCATGGTCACATCTGCATACATTACAAGGGCAAGGTAAAAGAGGCGAGTGCGAAGCACTACTACGGCAAGACCACAAACAACCTCGATAATCGCCTTAACCCTAAAGGCAAGAAATATGTCTATATTTACCGCTTCCAGGACACCGTTATAAACGCACCCATCAGGAAGGGGTCGAAAGGCGAGCAGGTCGAACGGCTCCAGCGGTACATGAACTGGTATTATGCGACAGACATCAACAAAGGGAAGATGAAGTCCCTGAAGGTCGATGGCGACTTCAAAAAGCTGACCCTCGCAAGGGTGAAACTTATGCAGAAGTCACTCGGTGTCAAAGTCGACGGTGTAGTAGGACCTAAAACACTCCAGGCGATGAAAGGAGCAGACCGATGATGATATACTGGCAGGGTAATGTCACCGAACACTTTACAAAAGACGAATATGCAGGAAAGGGCAACGGTGCAGCCATCATGACGATGGAGTCATACCTCCAGTGCCAGATGATGGAGGAGTTCCGTGTATGGCTCAAAAGACCCATATATATAAATTCATGGTTCCGGACAAAGGACCAGAACGACAAGGCGGGAGGCATAAAGACCTCCAACCACTTACGAGGGTGTGCGACTGACTGGCATACCGATATAAAGATAACAGATCAGAAGTTCGTGAAATACGCTAAAAAGTGGAAGTCCATCTGCAAGTCACACGGAGTAGTAGGCGAAGCAGGTCTCTACACATGGGGCATGCATACAGGCTATCAGAACGAGACACAGCTCCAGTCCACAGGCGGTAAGTTCGTGAACTGGGACTCCAGATCAGGCAAGCAGAAGGATAACGTGTTCAAGATATGAGGTGCAATTATGACAGAAGAAATAATCGTAGCATTAATAACGGGAGGCATTACTTTAATAGGAGTATTGGCATCCAATAATAAGCACGATGCGGTTACTGATACGAAAATAGAAGCACTTACAAGAGAGGTAAGGGAACATAACAACTTTGCCAGAAGAGTGCCTGTTATAGAGGAGCAGCTGACAGAGGTAAACCGAAGAGTGACCGATCTTGAACACAAAACTGCATAAAAGGATGAAGCATGAACCCTCCGGGGGCGAATGTTTTCATAATGGGGAGCGAAACTCCCCACCGAAATCCCCTTTTCTCCTTTCCTTTTTTTATGAGCCTCTTCGGAGGCTCTTTTTTTATTGCAAAATTGCAGTTAATATGCTATATTTAAAGAGAGAGGAGGGGAGTGTAATGGCACTATTCAAAGAGAAAGAAACTAAAGAAGAGAAACAGGAACGCAGAGAGCTTGAGATGTTCCAGAAGTACGGTCTGGATACATTGACAGATCCGCAGGACATAGCATCTGCCAGGAAGATCGTGACCGAGTTAGTAGGTACAGGATTACTTGAAACAGGTATGAAGTTAAGCATGGGTGCGAAGCCCGAAGACCAGCTCCAGGTAGTATATCAGAGGACCTTAATGGAGCAGAATTTCATCATAATAAGGCAACTGGATAAATTAAACAAATTATTGGAGAAGTGACGGTTTTTACCGTCGCTTTTTTTAATTGATAAATATATCGTGAGGGGTATAAAAGTCGCTGAAATCGTTATTTTGAGCCTTATAAGGTATGCCTGATGTATGTGTTAAGACGAGATCCCGCAGCCTTAAAAATATTATGTCAAAACATAAAAAATACCTTGCAAAATCGCAAGGCATAATGTATAATATAGTAAAGTGATTGATGAGGGGACACCAGAAGGTGTCCTTAAAGAAAAACCTCCAAGATTTCCTAAAATCATAAGAAAGGGTAATTGAAGAGGAAAGGGTAGACCTTAAGACACTTCGTCAATCACAATGTGGTTGACGATTTTTTTATAGGAGGAAGCCATGAAAAAGGAAAAGAGACTCATATACATCGAAGCAGCCACAGGGAAAGAGTTCGAGGAGAAGATGAACGAGGCCCTGAAAGGACTACCCGATCCTGACATTCAGATCTACGGAAAGTTTGAAGGGGCCATCATCTACACCGAACACATTTTTGAAGAAGAGGAGAAGAGCATAGCTGAAATGTTCGAAGAAGCCGGATGCGGAGCGACCTGCTCGGAATGTCCGTACTACACGAAGCCCACAGACGGAAGAGTGAAGTGGACAGTCTGCAATGGCCGTAAAGTTAAAGGCAGTTCAAAGGCTTGTGACTCTTACTATTTAGGAAGGAGGAGAAATGTACCCGAAACTGGAAGAGAAGATGAAGGAACTGGACTGGAAGACAGAGGATATGGCGGTCTTACTGAAGACCTCACCCTGGAAAGCTTACCACAGACGGAGAGGAGACACTCCGTTCTCACCGCTGGAGCAGGAGACCTTATCCAGATATTTGAAGGTCCCGGCAGAGGAGTTATTCGAGGAGGAGAAAGATGTTTAACGAGATCATGATGGGATTATGGAAAATGATGTGGTTTTTAGCTCCGATATTCGGAGTGCTGATCGTGGGGGCTGTCTATGAATACAAGAAATCAAATTGAAGAAGCGGGATGGACATCCATCGACAACCTGATGGACCTGCTCGCAGATGTGATCTATAAGTTCACAGACAGGAGCGACATAACACCTGACGAAATGAAAAAATATATCGAAGCACAGCTTGAAACGATAACCGACAAGGCATGGGATATCAAACTGAAAAACTTTATCAAGTCACTGGAGGAGAAAGATGTACAAGTGTCTGAACTGCGGTGCGATATTCGACTTCCCTGACTATGAGGACGACTTCTCATCGGAGTACCTCGGCAGAAGGGTAACGCATTCCGTAAGCGTATGTCCGGACTGCAGAAGCGACGAGCTGGACACCGCTGAAAAGTGCCGGTTGTGCGGAGAATACCATTCCGGAGAGAGCGACTACTGTGCGGATTGCGAAGATCTGATACATGACTATTTTGACCCGGTCATAGCGGAGATCCGTGAGAAGTTCGGCTTCAGCCAGGAGCGGATAACGGAAGCACTGAACGAAATATACTGAAAGGAGGAGAGAATGACCTACGAAGAAATCAAAAAAATAAATGCCTTACTTCAGACCATGGATATAAAAGGCAAGAAGTATATCCCGGTCAATGAACGAGTGAAGGCATTCAGGATGTTAGTCCCGGAAGGGACGATACAGACAGAACTGATAAGCTCTGCTGACAACATTATAATCAAAGCCTCGGTTTTTGTCAACGGCGATCTTAAAGCGACTGCCTACGCAGAAGAAGTACGAGGCTCCTCAAACATCAACAGAACATCAGCTCTGGAGAACTGCGAGACCTCTGCAGTCGGACGAGCATTAGGCTTCCTCGGTCTGGGCATCGACACATCGATAGCCAGTTATGAGGAAGTGACGAACGCCAGGATGCGGCAGGACGGTCAGAAGTTCGCTTCAAAAGACGAGAGGGAAGGCTTATATGCGACCTGCAAGGCAAGGGACATAGACATAGATATGCTCCTGACCTATGTAGGCTTCGACAAATCAAAGCAGCCGATCATGACAGTCGAACAGTACGCTAAAGCTATGGAGTATCTGAATAAGGGAGAGAAATAATGTTTGAAGACTATATCGCAACAAGGGAAGAGAACGCAGTTCTGGAGTCAGAGCTGGAGACCCTATTAAACCTTATAACGAACGCTATACAGACAGAGTCCTATCTTAATCCGTTCGGGATCATGGAGTACATGAAAGCCGTATACCCGAACAGATGGGACAAAAGGATGCAGGAACTCTATGCACAAGCAGACTAAAGCGACACAAATACCCGAAAGGGTCAAACGGAAGGTCTACGCAAGGGACGGAGGACGGTGCGTAGTATGCGGAGAACCGGGGCTGCCTAATGCTCACTATATAAGACGGAGCCAGGGCGGTCTCGGCATCGAGGAGAATATCGTGACCCTCTGCATAAGATGTCACCATGACTTTGATAACGGATACCACCGCAAAGAGATAGGAGACTGGATATCCGAATACCTCGAGAGATGGTATCCCGACTTCCCGGACGAAGACAGAGTATACGATAAGTACAGATGGTTAAAGGAGGAAACATGGAATTCACAAGAATGAAAGATATAGCGACACACCTTCAGGAAGTGTCAGAGGATACAGGATATGACTACGACTACCTCTGCGAGAGGGTCGAAGATCAGGTAAGAGACGGAGACAGCTATAACGAAGCGGCAGCCTTCGTTACAAGAGTCTCATACGAAAAGGACTGGTGAGGATATGAACAGTGTTGTTTTAGTAGGACGGTTAACGAGAGACCCGGAAGTGAAATACACACCTACGCAGATGGCAATAGGGAACTTCACCATAGCCATAGACCGTCCCACGCAAGAGAAGAAGACGGACTTCCCGAGGATAACAGTCTACGGAAACCAGGCGGAGAACTGCGAGAAGTTCCTGTCAAAGGGCTCGCTTGTATGCGTTCAGGGGAGACTCGAAACGAATGGCCAGTACACGAATGTATCAGCTGATCGTGTAGAGTTCCTCGAATGGAAGAAGAAGGAACCGGAACCGGAGTTCGAACACATAAACGAGAACATCCCATTTTAAAGGAGGTACAGAATGGACAGACAATGCACAAAGGTCCTCAACTACATGAAGACATACAAGACCATAACAACACTCGAAGCATTCAAGTATTGCGGAGTGTCCAGACTCTCTGCCAGAATATGGGATCTTCGCAACAAGTACGGGTATGACATCGGCACCCAGCCGAGGAAGGTCAGGGATCAGGACGGAGTCATGACCACGGTGAATGCCTACTACCTGGAGGCGAGGGATGGCAGATAACAGACGGATGATGTCCGCAGCCATTATGGAGTATCCTCGCTTTATACGGATGAAAGCACTCCCGAAACTCCTGTATAACTACATGTGTCTATACACGGACGAGTACGGAGTGTGTGCCGAGATCGAGAAGGCACTGCTGTATTCCGGAGCGAAGATGAAGGACCTCGATTGTTTAGTGGAGAACGGATATGTGATGGATCTCGGGGAAGACATATACCTTATCAAGCACTTTCCGATGTTCAACACATTCCGCAAGGACAGAATGAAGCCATGCAGATTTAAGGAACAGCTCGACAGAGTCCACATAAACGACAATAAGGTCTATACATGGAATGACGGACAAATGACGGACAAATGTCAGACAACTGACAGACAATTGACTGACAAATGTCCGCATAAGATAAGTAAAGATAAGATAAGAGAAGATAAGTTAATTCAAGATAATGATTTTATAGACCTGACAACTATAGAGACAGTCAGTGATTATAAATCGTTTTTGAGGGGCAAGTAATGAAGAAACCAGTCGCACCGTGTAAAGGATGTCCGGACCGAGTCCCGGAGCCGAACTGCCATATCACCTGTTTAAAGTATAAAGAGTTCGTTAAGCAGAGCGAGATCTACCGTGAGGAGAAATACCAGGCGATAGAAGCTAACCGCATACAGAACGATATCGAGAACAGGCGGAAGAAGATGGCAGCGACTGGTCAGATGTACAGAAAGAAGAAGAGCAATGGTAACAGTTAAGAAAGAAACGATCAAGACCAAGACCTTCGAGGATAAGGTCATCAAGACCATTAAGAAGGTCAAAATGATGGAGCTTCCTGATAAGGAAAAGGAAGATGTGCTGGAACTCTTACGAGATCTCCATAACGGATGCATGGAATGGTCAGCTCCTGAAGATCCGTTCAGGATACTGGAGGAGTTAAGATGAGCTGTTCTTTATGGAGATGGACCGAGGAATGCGATACCAGAGTATGTCCCGGAGACTGTGATTTATGCGATTATAACAATGAAGACGATGATGATGAGAATGAACTGTGCCTTATATAGAGCGGAGAGAAAAGGGGACAGAGACTACTTCACTTTAAAGGAATACTGCGACGGACTGGAATATCCCTTCTGTAAATACGGAGAGGAATGTCCGTTCTTCAAATCATACGAGGAGTGGAAGCCCGTAGTAGTAAAAAAGCAGACACAGTATGTGAGGGTATGATGACCACGAAAGAATATCTGAAACAGTACAGGACACTCTGTGGCAAGGTCGAAAGGTACAGGGAGCGGATAGAACAAATAGAAGCCTCCCTTCAAAAGTCATTAGAGCTGGACGGAATGCCAAGAGGTACCAGAACAGGTAACCCGACACAGGAGACAGCGATCCGGCTCGCAGCGATCCGCTCCCACCTTCAGACCGCTATCATGGAAGCAGAACTGATGCGACAGACCATAGCAGAAGAGATCGAATTGATGGAGACACCCACCTATAAGGAATTGCTGTATTCCAGGTACATTCTTTTGCTTACCTGGGAGGATGTGACAGACAGGGTATCAGAAGGCCGTAGAGAGAGATACGACTCAAAGCATATCATGAGCTATATGCATGGTCAGGCACTAAACGAGTTCAGGAGGATACAATGCAATACATAATAATGTGCGGAGGAGAGTACACGAAATGGAAAGAACCGAGGCAGCTCCTCCCGATAAACGGAGAGCCGATAGTAAAAAGGACTATACGGCTCTTAAACGAAGCTGGGGTAAAGGATGTGTATATCAGCTCACACGACTCAAGGTTCGAGGAATACGCACCTGTCTTATACCATACTAACCGCTACGAAGCAGGGCAAGGGAATAACGGATACTGGACAGATTGTTTTTATCCGACAGACACACCGACCTGTTATTTATTCGGTGATGTGGTCTTCTCCCCGGAAGCGATCAAAACGATAGTTAATACCAAGACAGACGACATCCAGTTCTTCGCTTCAGCACCGCCATTCACTCATAACTACATCAAGAAATGGGCAGAGCCGTTTGCATTAAAGGTAGTAAATCAGGATCACTTAAAGAGTGCAATACGCATGACCGAGATCTTCCAGAAGCAGGGTATGTTCAGACGGAAGCCCATCATGTGGGAACTCTGGCAAGTGATAACCGTACATCAACTGAACGACATCGACTATTCAAGTTACATTCACATCAACGACTACACCTGCGACGTAGACAGCCCGGGAGATCTGAAACGAATAGAACAGTATGTGCCGTATGAGGTTAAGGCGGAGGTGATAGGATAATGGATCAACTCAATATGTTCGGCTATGAAGCAGAGTGGACTATTACCATCGAAAATGGTATAGAAATGATTGGCTGTTCCGCTTGCGAGTGCCGTTCATGGAAAGAAGAATATGACAGGGCAGTCGGAGACCATGGATACAGATTCTGCCCATATTGCGGAAAGCGGATGGCTCCATATAAGTGGAGATGGGATGTATGGCGTGACGAATATAAAACGGTTTAGGAGGACATAACATGAGCATACTGATAAAGGGAATGGAATACGGAGGAGAATGATATGGGAGTATATATAAGAGATATGAATATGCCGAAAGATTGTTCGTATTGCATATTAGCGAATAAACATATAAACGGATTATGCGAGGCGAAATACTATTGCAGATTAGAGGCAGACGATTTTGAGCATTGTCCACTAATCGAGATAGACGATGAACTTTTCAAGGAAGCAGAAAGTTCTTATGTACTTCAGCAGATAAGGAGAAGAGGATGGGAATATACATTGAGGGATTAAATAAACAAGTACAAAAGGAGACAGAGAGCATAACCGTAACCTTTTGGGATAAAGATGAGTTGATTATCAATGAGTATGACATAGGAGATATGAGCAAAGTCATCGACCTTGACCTTGTAAGGTGCGGAGAGTGTAAGTGGAAAGATGAATGTATATTAGGCAGTTATGGATTAAGTGAACAAGGATTTTGCTACAAAGGAGAAAGGAGAGCCGATGAAAAAACTCTGTAAAGACTGTACATACCATAGCGGGCTGTATGACCCGCAAGGCAAGAAGACAGGAGACTGGTGCGTCATTCGGAACGGCAGACTTGCAAAGGGTAAGACATTTATGCATTGTACGGATTTCAAACCCAAAGGAAAGGAGAGCCGATGAGCATACTTATTAAGGGAATGAATATGCCGAGTAAGGACAAATTAGAACTATTTGAAGAGGATAATCATATCGTTATATTTGAAGATGATAATTTTATCGTTATAGGTGGGCATATATATCCGATTGAACTTGATCAAATTGTTGAAATCCCCGATGCATTAGTGAGTGCATGGGAAGATTACAAAAAAACCGCACAAATAATAGGCAAGGTAGGTCGAAAGACATTCGCACATAAAGTATTTGAGTTAGAAGCGGAAGGTAGGTGATGCCGAGTGATTAAAGTACAAGATAACTGTATCGACCCCGAATTTATGCAACCTTGCCCCGATGGGGTGATAATAAAAGAGGAGGAATAAATGATTTTATATATATGCGACCGCCGAAAATGCGAACATTGCCACGATGAATGTTATTTGACAAGAGAAATAGATCATGCCGTAATGTTTTACAAGAATGAACAAGGCAACTATATCGAACGGCTCACGGTTCCAAAAGCAATACACAAAGACAAACAATTAGCAGAATTGCTAATAAAAGAATTGCAAGAACTTAAAGCGGAGGAATAAAACATGGACAGAGATTGTAAAAACTGTATATATAAGACAGACGATGGGTGTACCAAATGGGATTGCGAGTATACACCGAAGGACGAAGTGATTGCTATGTACGAGGCGACGAAGGAGAAAAAGTAATGGTATATACCTTCTGGGAAGGACCGATGCCAGGATATATCAAATTATGTTTGAAGACATGGAATATGCCGTATGTGATCCTGACCTACTCGAACCTTCACGAATACACAGACTTCATACCAAACCAGAGCTATACGCTTCCGCAGATAGCGGATTGCGTTAGAGTCCATGTATTAAGGGATAACGGAGGCTACTGGCTCGATGCTGATACGATCATATTCGGTGAGCTGCCGAAAGAGAACATAGCCGGAGAGCCTGATAAGAGAACGAACAGTATCGGCTTCCTTCATACCGAGAAAGGCTCGGATATGTTTAAAGAGTGGGCAGAGTATCAGGACAGAATACTTGCAAGTGGTTCGGTGTTCAATAACTGGGATCTCTTCGGTAACGCATTCACCGACTCATATATAAAGAATCACAGCGAGATAACGATATGCGATATAAACAAGTTCCAGCCTGAACGAAGCCTTCCGGGGGCTTCACGGTCAGAGAAATACATACAGTTCTACTTCCGGGAAAGCCACCATTTAAAAGACATAAAAAGCGACTTCCTTATGCTGCATAATTCATGGACACCGAAATGTTACAAGAAGCTAACAGAAGACGAAGTCCTGACACAATACTGCACCTTATCAAACATATTGAGGGAATTAAATGGAATTGATAGATAAAGAGAAGGTCCTTCAGATCTGCTTCGAGACACTTCCGGCATTCTGGTATGAAGTGATGGAGAAGAAGATCGAGGAGTTAAAAACAATAAAAAAATAAAGAAATTTTACTTTTAAGGTATTTTACACCATAAGGCATGTGATATATGTATATTGAGAAATAATGAAATACATACATCACCAATCACTTCACATGGGACACCCTTCGGGGTGTCTTTTGTTATGGAGGCAAAATGATAAACTATACCACACCGACTATACAGCTGACGATAGAGGGTAAGGACATAAGCTCAAACGACATTTATGCAACACTTGAGCAGGGGGCAGTTGAGCTGACGAAAACAGGAAACGATCTCACTGTCCAGACAGATACCCACGGCCAGATAACAGATACCATAATAACATTCGTGCTGACCCAGTTAGAGTCAGCCTCTTTTGATTTTACTCGCAGCGTATCCGTTCAGGTCAACTGGATCTCGTCCAGCGGGATCAGAGAAGCTACAAACATTCAGACGATCCCTGTAATGAGAAACCTCCTGGCAGAGGTCATAGAATATGGC
The DNA here is from genome assembly GCA_045631825.1 of Eubacteriales bacterium. Taxonomy (GTDB): domain Bacteria; phylum Bacillota; class Clostridia; order Oscillospirales; family CAG-382; genus UMGS1387. Next base: position 9,939 of record JAZQVQ010000234.1, read on the forward strand.
AATTAAACTCAAAGTATCAGAGACAAGTGCAAAGTTAAAAGCGACCTCAACAGATGCGTTACAGTTCGGAGTGGATCAGGGCATTCCCATTTATCCCGATCCGTATGAGGGAAGTTATGAAGTAACACCGACCGAAGCTGAACAGACCCTCGAGACAAAAGATCTGATGATGACTGATGACGTAACAGTCGGGGCGATCCCCGGGGACTATGTCGGAAGCGGAATAGACAGACGAGACTCAAGCGATCTGACCTCTTCCGGAGCGACGGTATCAGTCCCGAGCGGATTTTATGAGGAGAATGTGTCCAAGTCGATACCGAGCGGGACAGTCGTACCTGCAGGAGGTATTCAGGCGATAGATGCGACCTTGACCGCTTCAAATAATAAGCTCTCTCTGTATCGGGAATGTATCAACGCACCGTATGTATCACAGGCTGGATACATCGAAAGCGGTACGCAGGGAACGACTAAAATCACTTTAACTGCTGATGTCAATACACGGACCTCTTCCGACCTGACCGCTTCAGGCAATACCGTAACAGCTCCAGCAGGTTATTACGGCTCGAGTGCTTCCAAATCAGTCCAGAGCGGAAGTGCCACAACACCTACAGGCGGAATAACAGCGAACCCTTCTATCAGTGTAGACAGTAACGGTCTGATAACAGCCTCGGTGAATAAGTCCGAGAGTATCACACCGATAATAAACGAGGGGTATGTAACGAGCGGAACAGCAGGGACTATCACTTTTAGCGGGGCTAATACGTTGCAACTTTCTACACAGGCAGGGACTACTATCACTCCAACGACTTATGAACAGATCGCAGTTGCAAGCGGAAAGTACACAATAGGAGCGGTAAAAGTCGCAGCGATGCCCGACGCAGAAGGTGGAGCATATTATTATGGCGAATTTGACACATTTAATGGTAGCCGAAGATGGGTACTTTTTTATGGTGCTGAATTTGAAAGCGGAGGGTATGTCGATGGAGATATTGGAGATGACGAAGCCTTTAATGCCGTACCAAGCGGAACGACCATCACCCCGTCGACCTCATCACAAACAGTAGGCGGAGCAAACTATATGATGGAGGGTCCTGTAACAGTAAATGCGGTGCCTACGGCAACATACTATAACAGCGTGAATGTAGCACCTGCCAATATACAATGGAACTGGTATGTAGATGAGGATACTGGTTCAGTTGACGCCACATTGTCTGGGGCAGGTACTGTTGACGATTTTATTCAAACAGCAGGTTATGCAACTACTGCAGACACATTTAACGGCTCACTTTATGCGAATGACAATTACCAGTTATCTACGCAGTCGGCTACAACCATAACGCCAACAGAGAGTTCGCAGACCGCAGTAGCAAAGGGCAAGTTCACAACAGGTGCAGTAACAGTAGGAGCAATCAGTTCAACTTATGTCGGCACAGGGATAGACAGGAGAGACAGTACGAACCTATCCGCAAGCGGAGCAACAGTGACCGCTCCAGCAGGATACTATCAGAGTGATGCGACCAAAACCGTAACAAGCGGAACAGCTGGAACTCCGACTGCTACTAAAGGGACTGTCTCAAATCATTCCGTATCAGTCACTCCGAGTGTAACCAATTCGACAGGATACATAACAGGCTCGACTAAAACAGGAACGGCTGTTACGGTATCAGCGAGTGAGTTAGTATCAGGAAGCGAAACAAAGACAGCGAACGGTACTTATGATGTAACGAACCTGGCACAGTTAGTAGTTAACGTTTCAGGCGGAGGGTCTTCAAACTTTACTCTACTCGGAACGAAGTCTGTCGGTACGATCTCGACATCATCGACCACTGATACAGATACAGGGCAGACCATCGTATTAACAGGGTGGAATGACTATGACTTATTAGTATGTGAATGTTCCGTAGATACCAAGACGAATGGCAGACACGCAGAGTCGACTCGTCTCGCATGGCTCACGGCATCATCCACCGTAGCCACAAAGAACGGATGCACATTCGCCACGGCAACACACAACACTAAACTGTCATCAAGCGGAACAGCTACAACTAGATCAAATACGACTCCATACGGAGTTTACGCAAAGGCTGGTACGATATCCGGGAGCAATCTCACACTTACGATCTATCAAAGATACAACTCAACACAGACAGGCACGATCAACGGCTCCTATACCATGAGAGTATATGGATGCAAGATATATGATTTAATTGGAGGATAAAATGATTACATGGTTTGAAGCACCAAAGGAAGGACTCTCACCTGGCGGAAAGATAGAGTTCCAGACACTTACAGCAACAGAAAATAAAACATATTCGGAAGACGGTGTAGCATACACATCCGTCAATGTCAACGTAGAAGGTGGCGGAGGCTCTTCGGACTTCTCAACGGCAGAAGTGACATTTAGTGTGGTAAATGAAGTCGGCACTGCACCAGAGGGAGTAATTATACAAGATAATAATTTAATCTATAGCCAAGGGGGTGCCGTAGGAGATGGGGACAAACTTATTTATGTTTTATACAAAGGCTCTCAGACAATAACCGCATATGACACAGCACAAATCACAGTCGAGGGAAATGCCGATATTATCGAACAAAGTGAAGATGGAGGGGCTTGGTATGCAACAATAGAAATAACGGGGGATTGTACTATTCATCTCACGGGCGAGAACTTCGGCTAATGAAACCATACTCCAAAGGGTTTTATAAGTCCCAGGCATGGAAGGATTGCAGGGAAGCGTATCTGAAGACTGTAGGATATAAGTGTGAGGACTGTCTGGCAAAGGGGATAGAAACACCTGCAGTCATCGTTCATCATATCACAGAACTGACACCTGACAATATAAACGATCCGTCAGTCACTCTTAACTTTGACAACCTCAAAGCAGTCTGCCGGAAGTGTCATGCAGATGAACACATAAACCACATCAATGCCAGGCGATACTTCTTCGGTGAGAACGGAGAGATCATTTTAAAAACAAAATAAAAAAAATCAAAGCAGGCGGTGAGACCCCCCTCCTGCTTATTTTTTTGTATGAATTACACATAAC
>JAZQVQ010000235.1:0-1698 GCA_045631825.1 Eubacteriales bacterium
AAAGCGGATGCAAAGGTAGTACTTTTCTGCCAAACCACCAAATTTATTTCAAAGAATTTTCAAAAAAACTTCGATTTTGCCCTCTATTTTGACCCACATCAAGGAAAAAGACCCTCCAAGAAGGGGCCATTTACTCAAAAAAGCACTTTTGTGCAGTCAATTTGGCTCAAAAACACGAAAATCCGGCAAAAACCGCCCTCAAGTCCCGAAAACACTAGGACTTTGCAAGGATTTACGGTTTACGGTTTACTGTTTACGGTTTACGGTTTACTGTTTACTGTTTACTATTTACTATTTACTATTTACCGTTTACTGTTATACGGCTTCTTACGCTCCGTAGGTGCTCAGGCGAACAAACTCGGAGTCCAATGTGCAAAGTACAATTGAGTTTCAAGTTCCGATGCAAAAAAATTCCGCACTTTCTTTTGGGAGAGTGCGGAATTATTATTTTTACTGCGGTTGCAGAGAATCACTTGCCGAAGGTCTTTAGGAGGCGGGCTTTTTCGGCTTTGGTGATAGGAATAATCGTGCCGTGGCGGGGAGTGAAGGCACCCTTGGTGGCTGTATTCTGCACGAACTGGAAGGTCTTCAGATCTGTTGAACGGCAGAACTGATAATGACCATTTCCATAACAGTCATACATAATAATCCAGGACTTTCCGTCTATTGCCTTACAAACGCCTACGCCTTCTACGGACTCCTTTGTCTGCTCAACATTGCCAGGGAGCATTTCCCACTTGTCTGTGAGTTGCTTCGCTACAGCCTGATATATACCACGGCCTGACTCCTGCTTATAGAAGAGGTGATACAGTTTATCGGCATCATTATACACGATGTCTCCGTCAATTGTTGCATTGCCTGCATCAAAAAGCCACTTGGGTTCGCCTTCCAGGTCAGAGAAATCTTTGTTAGCGTACTGATAGTATATCTTGTCGAAAGAGTCGCTGTCACTGGTACGCAGGGAATAGAACACCATATATTTCTTTGCCTTATGGTCATAGATGGTCTCCGGAGCCCATACACGAATGACGTTTTTCCACGTTTTGGTATAACGTGTGGGGAAATTGATTGCATGATGCTCCCAGTTGATGAGGTCTTTTGATTTGAGCAGTACCATACCTCTGTTGCTGGACCAACCCATTTCAGAGCGCATATCGGTAACGACCATATAGAAAGTCTTTCCGTCTTCGCACCTCAGGATATGAGGGTCGCGAACGCACTGTGTGAAGGCAATGGTGTCGCTGGTTATGACTGGTTTGCCATCATTGAGCGGTGTGTAGTTATAGCCGTCATCACTCAGGGCATAGCATATCTGCTCCTGGTCGGGGGCGTTGCCATTAAAATAAGTAAATAGGTATGCTACCATTTCTTCCTGCCCACCTTTTTTATCTGCGTAGGCCGTAAAACTGAATGTCGCTATGAGCAGGCATGTCAGTATAAAAACATTTTTTCTCATAATTAAATTTATGTTAGGTAAGTATTGTGGGCACAAATTTAGGCAAAAAATTTCAATTACGATTAATTCCGTGATGTTTTTAAGATTTCTTTAGGAAAAAAGAAGGTCTGTGGGTCAGCTAGCGCGTTCTTATTTTAACAAAAACAATAAAAACCCCATAACAGGATGTGAGTGCTTTCAGCACCTTATGATACAAGTCAAAGATTTTTACTTGAAAACAAGCTTTCAGATAAAAATCTTCG
>JAZQVQ010000236.1:0-5550 GCA_045631825.1 Eubacteriales bacterium
TGGAGTCACTCGATCAGTCGTTAGATGACGTTCTGAAAGCCGGTATAAAGCGGTCTAAACTCGATGCTGAGTACCAGATATTAAAGCGAAAAGAGATGTTAAAGCAGAAGTCGGAAGGAATATCCGTCACGCTGATTGATAAGTTTGTCAGCGGAGTAGAAGAGGTGGCTCTTGCCAAACAAGCGAAAGATAATGCCGAGGTCATCGAAGATACGATCAAAGAGAGAATCAATGCACTTAAGCTGGAACTGCGTGTCCTCAATGATCAAGCCGGCAGAGAATGGTCAGTCAGATCATCTGATTATCAAGGGTAGGCTTCCCGGTTTAAACGACTATATCAAGGTCGAGCGAAGCAACAGGTTCGGTGCAGCCGATATGAAGAAGCAGTATGAACAGCACATAGGGGCGTTTATTTACATGGCGGTTGATAAGGGAACGCTTCACTCCCACAACAAGCCGTGTGAGCTATGGATCAGCTGGGTCGAGCCGAATGCCAGAAGAGACCTGGATAACATCTCATTTGCAACAAAATTCATACAGGATGCAATGGTACGGTGCGGTGTGTTCCCGGATGACAATACCAAGTACATCAGACTGATACACCATACGTTCCATGTAGATCCTGAAAATCCACACATAGAAGTGACTATAAGAGAGGAACGAAATGATTAACGAGGTAATTGTTGGTGGTTTATTGAGTAAATACCACGACATCAAAATGACTTCAACCGGGCGGAAGATGGCAACGTTTTCCCTCTGGCAGAAGAAGAAGGACTTTCAGCAGTATGTTCCGGTTCTGGCTTTTGACCGGCAGGCTGAATTCTTTGAAACCTACGTGAAGGACGGTATGTACCTGGTCTGCACCGGTGAATTGAATGTAAGAAGTCAGCAGACACCGGACGGCAAGAAGGTAAACCAGCTGTCATTCATCGCAAACAAAATCGACATCGTATATGAACCGAAAACAGAACAGCCTAAACCAGCTCCTCAGATCCCAAAGGATCCCGGCTATCCGAACAGCTTTCCGAGGAAGATGGAGCGGTACAGTGATGACATGTGGAGTCGGGCAGCCGACCAGACCGGAGCAACGGTAGATATCAATCCAGATGAACTGCCGTTCTGAGGTGAACAATGGCGGAGGGATTCATCGTAATCAACAGAAAAATCACAGACTGGAAGTGGTGGAAAAGCTCTACTGCTGTCCAACTGTGGCTGTACATACTGTTTGCCGCAAACTGGAAAGATGGGTACGACAGGAGCGGAAATCTCATTGAAAGAGGATCCTTTATCAGGTCGTTAAACACCATTGCAGAAGACACAAATCTGTCCGTCAGCACGGTTCGCAGATGGCTTGCAAAGTTCCAGGAATCGGGTGAAATCCGCATAGAAAAGATCGGATATTACCAGAAAATAATCGTCGTTAAATACAGAGAATATCAGGATTATGAACACGAGGATGAACACAACTGTGAACACAACCCTGAACACAACCCTGAACACGGATATAACAAGAATAACAATGAGAACAAGAATAACAATACTAACAATAAGCACTTTACACCGCCTACGGTGGACGAGGTGAGTGAGTATGTTACTGAAAACTATCTGTCAGTGAACCCAACTGAATTCGTGGACTACTACGAACAGTCCGGTTGGCGGCTAAGCGGTGGTCGTGGTGCAGTCATGAAGGATTGGAAACCCGCCGCCAGAAACTGGCATAACAGAAGACAACGGAAGGAACCAAAGCAAGACAAGTGGGACGGGTGGGCATTTTGACAGAACAAGAGATTAAAGAAACGTTAGGACTGCTTCGCAGATTCTATCCACAGTCTTTTACCAACAATACGGCTGAGGACAGCAATGCGTTTGTGTTGGTATGGAAGGATGCCTACGGCAAGGAAGACGGTCGGTTGGTCAAAAGGGCTGTCCTTCAATGCATCCAGGAAAGCGAAAGCAACTTCATACCACCAATGGGAACCATCCGAAAGAAGATGATAGAGATTGCCGGGCTGAAGCCCTCACCAGCTGAAGAAGCATGGGAGAGTGCCAGGCGGACATGGTGCAGTCTGTACAGTGATGACCACTCAGAAGTCAGAAAGGTCTGGGAGCAGATGGATCCTATTGTCAAGAAGATCTACTCACCGCATGACCTGATCAGTCTGGCTTTCTACACACCGTCAAAGGACATCACACAGTACGAAAGACCGAGATTCCTTAAAGCTTACAAGGAACTGTCTGAACAGGCGTTTACAACACTGCTGCTTAAGGCACCGAGCATCTCAGCGGTTGCTATCGAAATGAAGACCTGTCCGCTGTTACTGGAACACCATGAGTGATCTGAATCAGCTGGCCGGTTACTACAAGAGGCTTCCGTACTGCTATGGAGATGATGCAACGGAAGAGGAACGCAGAAAAGGAATCCATAACGAGAAAATGGAACGTGTTTACCCGGCGTTTCCGTGGAAATGGGACGGGTCGGATCACTTCAATGATGACCCCAGATACTTCTCAGCCTTAGCTACCAAATACGGGCTTATAAACCATCTGACACGGGAACACTGGGCGACCGGTGCAGACCCACTCATCTCATACAAACAGTGGGTTGAGCTTCACAAGGATGATCCGAACTGGGTCAACAACATAGGAGAGGACAATGGAATACGGAACGAACATGATTGAAAACGGTGAGGCAACATACATCGTTACAGAGAAGTCAGTGATTGAATACAAAAAAGGTGCCATTCTCATCACAGTGGACGGCAGACCCGAACAGATTTACATCTTTGAGAGCAGTGTGAAAAGACTGTTCAATGCGATGAAGGAGTACTTCGATGGACGAACTGACGAAGCAGAAAATTCTTAACATGATACATGACGGGTACTCCAACACCGAAATTTCAAAAGAGGTTGGATACTCCAATCAGCACATATCTGCCATCAAGAAGAAGTATTACACAACGGTGAGAGACATGAGAGGAAGAAGCACATCAAGGCAAATAGCAAGATTCGAAAAGGTTCCGTTTGGTCAGTTTGCCAGAGACTGGCGAGAGATGATTGATGCGGATGCGGACAACGGGGAGATCCGTGAGATATACGATGCAATCAGACTTCCGGTGAGAGCCACTACAGGGTCAGCCGGGTACGACTTCTTCAGCCCGATGTATCTGTACATCAAACCGGGGCAGGCAAGAACATTCCCTTCCGGGATCAGAGTGCAGATGGAGGACAGCTGGGCATTGATGCTTATTCCTAAATCGAGTCTGGGCGTGAAGTACCGTCTGAATCTGAGCAACTCAGTAGGGCTGATTGATTCGGATTACTATTACGCAAAGAACAAAGGACACATCATGATTGCCCTGGTTAACAACGGAGATACGGTCTGCGTGGTAGAAGAAGGAAAAGCCTGTATGCAAGGCGTGTTCGTGGAATACGGATTGACAGTGGACGACCAAGCCAGAGCCGTGAGAAAGGGCGGTTTCGGCAGCACAGGAGCATGAAGCTTGTCCTGATGTGGATATGCATTGCCCTTATGGCATACGCAATGGTGAGGATCGGAGATGACTGAAACAGAGAAGCAGATTTATGAGGAGCGGATTCGGCGGTTAGCTGATATGAATGACCAGCTTGTCACAACAGTACTGGAGATGAGCCGGTACATCAGAGAGATGGAAAGGATGCAGAGATGGAACAGATTAAACATGCAGAACACGGAGAAGTGATGGTCAAGGGTACTGTCACCGGATACAAAAAGACACTGGGCGGCACACAGCTGTGGGTCAGAGTCAAAATCGGTGGGAATGAAATCTGGGTGAGAGAAGAAGATGTCCAGACCAAAAGGTAGACCGAAGGGAAAAAGCGAAAGCTTCAGCATATTAAAACGAGAAAACGAGCAAGCCATCAATGCCATGTACAACAGAGTCAGTGAAAAAGTGAAGGACAATGAGCTACTCAAAGACATCCATGTGCTGATGAGGCTGTGTGTGCAGAAGGGCATATATGACGAGACGGAAGACCAGAGGGTATTCCACTACATGTTGAAAGGTGACGGAGAATGAAAATCAAAGAAGAAGCCGAACAGTTCAAGGCATACCTGGCACAGCTGGGATACGTAAAGGACATCAGATGCGGAGAGTGTAAGTATGACCATACGTGTACGCATATGATGGTGAGAAAGTCTCAAGGCGGTGGGCATATTTATTGCCCTGTAGAATATTGCTCAGAAGGTGAGAGGAAAGAAGAATGAGCAAATATATTATACAAACAGAGATTGACGAAGAAGCACTCATGAAAGAATTTGAAGTAATAGTGAACCGTATTCTGACAAATCAGCTTGGCATAGAAATCCGAAGCGAAACAGGAGTAATGAAAAAGGCTATCAAGGAAATTGTGTATAGCCGTAAGGATGAGATTGTTGAAAGGGTAGTTGACAAAGCGGTTGCGGAAGTTGTTAGAAAAGCAGTCCCAAAATTGCTTGAAAGGATGGCTAAAGAAGAATGACATTAACAGAATATGAAAGTATGCATTTTAAAGATGCAAGCAATACAGAACAACCAGTATATGTATTTCAGACTGAGGAGATATTTGATTATTCATACTGGGGAACTATGCGAAAAGAATGCGAACTGATATTCACTCTTGCAAGTGATTGGAAAGTATCTGCGTATTTGCAGAGAAAGTTTGCAGATGCGGAAGTTGTCAGATGGGGAGTAGTTGATGGTCAGTTATGTGTAGTCGTGAAAGTGTATGAGGATATATTTTGATGACTAACAGAGAGTACATGGCAAAACAACTCACTGATCCCGACTGGATTGATGACGGTGGAGCATCTTACCTTTCGATGGTCGAATACAATATCGGCTGTCCTTACTTTGCGGGAGATAAAAGATGCCACTGCAACGGAAGTGAGGAATTGCCGACAAGGGGAATGTGCGGACAGTGCAAACTTGAATGGTTAGAAGCGGAGGTAGATGAATGAGCATACTTTCACATTATAACGGTCTTGTTCTTGTTGATAATAACGGAGAACGAGGAACAAACAATTTCTATGCAAAGTATCCGTATTCGATAGAGTACGGCAGAAAAAACATATTCAGAGTGTGGTACTGTGGCAATCCGAAGTGTTTGCGTAGAATATACAAGACTTGGGTATGCTGTCCGTACTGTGGGCAGGAGGTCGAATGGAATCATGGACAGAATAACGCTTAAAGACGCACTTGATTCCGATGTATGGATGATGGTGTACGCAGGTGAGCCAGAGCGAGATATCAGCGTTGACATGCGGTACAAAGACTTAATGGCAATACGTAAACTGATTGTCCGATATTGCGAAGAAAATGCGGAGAGGAAAGAAGAATGATAGAGCCAATGCATTTATACCCAGAAGAAAAAGAACGGTTGCGTGAAGCTGAACGACAGGGGTACGTAATTAACGGCTGTAATAACTGGCTGTGTCCGTTCAATAATGACGGGTACTGTGTGTCGCCAGATCATGGCGATGAATGCAGTATCTACGGCGACGCTGAGTTTAATAGTTTTCTTGACGAAGTATAT
>JAZQVQ010000237.1:0-5149 GCA_045631825.1 Eubacteriales bacterium
AAATCACTTGTTGTTAAAGCTGAAAGCGATACACGCATTCTTGAAATTCAGTGGGATGAAGAAGACGGTGATGAAGCAGATTTGAAAGAATATAAAACAGAATTTCCTGTTATTGTACCTTATCAAGACTCCATCCAATACATAGACCCTAATAAGAGTGAAAAGACAATCAGCCGAATGATGATTCCGCATGAAATCATTCCGAGATTTACTATTGGCTCTGTTGAATCTTATGGTTATGACCTTGTAAGACCTCATGCACATCCAATGCTTGACCAGTTCTTCTATAGCTTTGCAGAAAATGATATGGAAGTTATTATTGACGACGGCAAGTACAATATGAAGGGTGATGCAATCATTCATATTCCGTTAGGCTCAAATCACGGTGCCGAAGTAACCGGTGACAGACACATGCATTATATGTGGGTTGACTTTATGCCCGACAAGGAAGCCGGTCTTAAGAGACTTAACTTCAGCCACAGACCCACAGGTACAGTTCGTGACTTTGCCAATGAGGACAAAAGCAGATGATTGATATAACAAAACCCATAAAGCTTGACCGTGCAGGTGCCTGGCGTACCTACAGCGGCGGCAGTCTTATTGACAGACTTCATGGTATTGAAAACAGCGAGGATACCAATTTCCCCGAAGAATGGATAATGTCTACCGTAAGGGCAAGAAACAGCGGTAGGGAAGACATTATTGAAGGTCTTAGCATGGTAAGCGGCAGCGAGGTTTCTCTTGCTGATCTTATTGAAAAGTATTCAGATGAGCTTCTCGGTAGTAAGCATATTGAAAAGTTCGGGAAAAACCTCGGTGTATTAGTTAAAATCATTGATTCTGCCGAGCGCCTTACAATTCAGGTTCATCCTACTAAGGCAAAAGCCAGAGAGCTTTTTGATTCCGCTTATGGTAAAACCGAGTGTTGGCATATTGTTGACGGTAGAGAAATTAACGGAGAAAAGCCCTGCATCTATTTCGGATTTAAAGAGGGGGTAACAAGAGAATACTGGAAAGAAGTATTCGACAAGCAGGATATTCCCGCTATGCTTGATTGCCTTCATAAATTTGAAGTTAAAAAGGGTGATACCTTCCTCATTGAAGGCGGTATCCCTCACGCAATCGGAGTCGGTTGCTTTCTTATCGAGGTTCAGGAGCCTACGGATTACACTATTCGTACCGAAAGGGTAACACCAAAAGGACTTCAGGTTGCGGATTTTATGTGCCATCAGGGACTTGGCTTTGACAAAATGTTCGACTGTTTCAACTACGACGGACTTACGAAAGAAACAGTTAAAGACCGTTGGGGTATTAAAAAACAGGGAAGAAGCGTTATCGGTTATAATAACACTGAAATGTTTGCACTTGAAATGGCGGATATTGACGGTATCGAAACATTTGAAAGCGGAGACGTTTTCAGCGGCATATATGTTCTTGAAGGAACAGGAGAACTTAACGGCGAAACTTTAAAGCCCGGAAGCCAATATTTTATCGGTGCATCCTGCAAACCCTTTGAAATAAAAGGAAAACTTAAATTTATCAGATTTTACGGACCAAAGGAGGACTAAAAATGAAATACGGTTTTTGTAAAGAATTCTCAACTCCTATGAAAACAGAGGTTGACTACGAACTTATAAAAATGATTAAAGAAGCAGGTTTTGACTTTGTTGAAATGAGAGCAATGCTTGTTGAATCTCTTTCAGATGAAGAATTTGAAAAGCTTGCAAACCTTCTTGAAGAACTTCAGCTCGGCTGCGAAGTAAGCTGTGCTCTTTTCCCGAGAACACTTCGTGTAACAGGAAAAGAAGTTGACGAAAAGGCAATTGAAGCTTATCTTGAAAAAACTTTTGCCCGTCTTAAAAGACTTGGTGCGAAAAAGGTTGTATTCGGCAGTGCTCCCGCACGTGCTCTTGATGAAGAAACAACTCAGGATATGGGTTACGAGCAGATTGCAAAAATTTGCCGTGAAATTATTGTTCCGGCTTGCGAAAAGTATGATATAATAGTTGTTATGGAGCCTCTCCGTGCAGCAGCTTGTAACTTTATCAACACACTTGCAGACGGAATGAGAGTTGTAAATGCAGTAAACCATCCCAGAATTCAGCTTCTCGGTGATACAATCCACATGATGAGCAACAATGACAATCCCGAAGATGTTGTTAATTTCAAGGACAGTTTAAAACATGTACATATAGCAGAGCTTGAAAGAAAGCTTCCCGAAGATGGTTACAGTGAATTCGTTCAGACAGTAATTAATAACCTTGTTAAAACGGGTTACGAGGGAACAATTTCCTTTGAAACCAAGAACGGTGAAGGCTTAGAGAGTATGAAAAAGGCGCTTGCACTTCTTAAAAAAACACTTAATAAATAATTAATCAAATATAAAGGAGTAGATTAAAATGGCAATTAAAACAGCAGTTATCGGTTGCGGTCGCACCGCAAATGAACTTCACGGACCGGTGCTTGAAAAGCATCCTGAATTTGAGGTTACAGCTATCTGTGATATCAATACAGAGGCACTTGACAAGTATTCTGAAAGATTCCCCACAGCAAAGAAGTACACAGATTACCACACAATGCTCAACAGCGATGAGTATGATTTCGCTATCATACTCACATATAGCTTTACACATACAGCTATTGCTCTTGACTTTCTTCGTGCAGGTAAAAATGTTCTTATCACAAAGCCCTGGGCAATTACAACAGACGAAGCTGATTCTATCATAAAAGCAGCAGAAGAAAATAACTGTATCGTAATGCCTTTCATCCCTTGCCACGACGGTGCTGATGTTGTTAAGCTTAAGGAAGTTATTAAGGAAGGTAAAATCGGTAAAGTATTCCGCGTTTACCGTGCTCAGATGACATTTGGTAAGAGAAGCGACTGGCAGACACTTAAGGCATACGCAGGCGGATACCTCAACAACTGGGGTCCGCACATTGTTGAACAGGCAATGTGCCTTGTTGATGAACCCATTAAGTCTGTTTATGCTCAGAAGAGACAGATTATTAACCCTGGCGATGCTGACGATATGTTCTGCTCAACTCTTATTACAGAAAGCGGAGTAATAGTTCAGGTTGACCATAATATCATCTCTGATTATCTTCCTAACTGGGTTGTACAGGGTGATAAAGGTACAATCTATGTTAAGGGCAACGAAATGGAAATTCACGAAATTTCCTATCCTGCCGCAGATGATCCTAATGTATACAGAAGTATAACACATACTGAAAAGACTAATATAACCCTCGAAGGTAAGATTTTTGGTGACCACTATTCTATTTACACAATGATTTCCGAAACTCTCAAGGGTAAGCCCTACATTGTTTCTCTTCAGTATGCAAGACATCTTACCGAAATAATGCAGTCAATACATGAGTCAGCAGACAATAATAAGCTTGTAGTACTTTAATTAATAACGGTAGGGGCGAATTATTCGTCCCTACCGCAAAAAAGGAGAAAAACAATGGAAAGAATGACAGTTGCATTTATCGGTTGCGGTAATTTTGCAAAGTTTTTTGTAGAACTTATGAAAGAGCATCCCGCAGTAGACAAAGTTTATGTATGTGATTTAATAAGAGAGAAAGCAGAACAGTATTCAAAAGACTTTGATGTTGAAATTATCGATTCTTTTGAGGAAGCACTTGCCAACGAATCTATTAATTGTATAGCAAACTTTACCCAAAGACATCTTCATGGAGATATTGTTATCCGTTCTCTTAAGGCAGGGAAGCATGTATACAGTGCAGTTCCTATGGCACCTACGGTTGAGGAATGTCAGGAAATTGTCAAGCTTGTTAAAGAGAAAGACCTTATATATTTAATGGGAGAAACTTGTTATTATTATCCTTGTGCTATGTATTGCCGTGAGGCATATAAAGATGGTAAATTTGGAGACTTTACATATGGTGCATCCCAGTATTATCATCATATCGATCATATTTCATATGGTAAGAGACCTAATGAAGGCGGAATGCCTCCATTATTGTATCCTACACACTCTACTGGTATGATTCTTTCTGCCGTAGATTCTTATGTGAAAAAAGTTGTAGCCTTTGGCTATGTCGATAAGACAAATGACGGAAGATTCGGTGTAAATGATAACGAATGGGGTAACACTCATTCAAATCAGTACGTTCTTATGGAGCTTGCAAACGGCGGAACAGCCCGTGTTACTGAAGCAAGAACATTTGGTTGGAAAAAACCAAGCTCATACATATCAGGTCTTTATGGTACAAAGGGCGGATATGAATTTAGTAACGCTCAGCACATTCTTGTTGAAAAAGATAACACCAGTGAAAAGGAAAAGGTCAATTTGACTGATGTTAGTGACTATGTAAATACTCGGGGAATGGTAGAAAATAAAAACCTTCCTGATTTTAAAAACAGAGTTGCAAATGGTGAATGGCAGTGGGACGATGTGGCTGAAATTCAAGAAAAAGAAATGGCAAGACTTCCAAAGTCATACGAAACTCTTGAAAATGGACATATGGCAACCCATAAATTATTAATTGATGATTTTTGTACAGCTGTGTATAATCACAAACAACCCATTCTTAATGCGTGGATCGCTGCGAGATATACTATTCCGGGACTTGTAGCTATTGAGTCTGCAAATCGAGGAGGTATTCCGCTAGAAGTGCCGGATTGTGGCGAAGGTCCGGAGAATTTATAAGTCTTTTTCTTAAAAAGGGAGCGATTGTTTTGAAAAATGTATGTATTGTTGGATATGGTGCAATTGGCCCTATACACGCTGCTGCTCTCGAAGTAATTGATGAGGCGAATTTTTATGCGGTGTGCGATTGTGATGAAAATCGTCTTTTACGATGCTTAAAAAAATATGATGTGGTATCATATAATAATTTTTCAACAATGCTTGAGGATAAAAACATTGATACTATACATATTTGTACACCGCATTATCTTCATTATGAAATGGTAAAACAATCTCTTGAAAAAGGAAAAGAGGTTGTATGTGAAAAACCGATAGCGATGACAGAAGAAGAGTTTGAAAAAATGCTATTGCTTCCAAATATCGAAAAAGTAGCAGTAGTATTGATGATTTGTCAAACTAGGTGCAACACTTATTGATAGAATCCTCAAATAAATCTAGTGGATTTTTAAAATTTAAAACTTTTTTAGGCCTGGCGT
>JAZQVQ010000238.1:0-22210 GCA_045631825.1 Eubacteriales bacterium
ACAGGTGCAAATCCTGTACGTGCCCACCGCCGTGAAACACAAATTTGTCATTTTTTCTTATCCGTATCCGCAAACGGAAACAAGCTATTGGAATTTTTCTGAGAAGGCGAAAAAATGAGTGTCAAGTCGAAATATTTTTTAGGCAAATACCTTCAAAACAAGTCAAGGGGAATAGCTTGAAGGGAATAAATTTAAAGGAGATTTACCACTATGCAAAAGACAAATTTCAAAAAACACTTGTCCTTGCTCCTTTGTGCTGTGCTTGTTGCGGTCACTGCACTTGTCACAACCGGATGTAGAGACACAAACACACAAGATAATACCGACAAAACTCCCGCAATTCAAGATAATGTTCCTGCGACAGTCTTGGGTGAGGGACAAACACAATTTTCTTTGATTGTAGCAGGCGACGATAACACAGAAACTCTCTTTGAAATTCACACGGACAAAGAAACTGTGGGTGAGGCACTTTTAGAGCTTGGAGTTATCTTGGGAGAGGAGAGTCAATATGGGTTATACATTAAAACAGTAAACGGAATTACTGTCGATTATAACAAGGACGGAAAATACTGGGCATTTTACATAGACGGAGAATATGCAACCAGCGGTGTAGACCAAACACAGATTACTCAAGGGGTAACATATTCCTTAAAAATAGAAAAATGAAATTAAGTGTAAAGGAAGTTGCCGTTTTCGGAATGATTGGCTCTTTGATGTATGCTTCAAAAATGCTTATGGAGGTGCTTCCGAATGTCCATCTTCTCGGGTCATTTGTCATTTCCACAACAGTTGTATACAGAAAAAAAGCACTCTTTCCCATTTATACTTATGTGTTTATAAACGGTCTGTTTTCGGGCTTTGCAACCTGGTGGATTCCGTATCTTTATTTATGGGCAGTTCTGTGGGGACTGACTATGATTGTCCCGAAAAATATGCCTAAAAGTATTGTCCCGCTTGTATATATGACGCTCTGTGCCCTGCACGGATTTTTGTTTGGTACGCTGTATGCCCCCGCACAAGCGTTGCTGTTTGGGCTTAACTTTAAGCAGACTGTCGCCTGGATTATAGCAGGACTTCCGTGGGATTTTGTCCACGGCATCAGCAATTTTTTCTGCGGTATTTTGATTTGCCCTCTTATATCAATATTGAGACGGGCGGAAAATGGCTAAAGTTTGAATTCTAATAAAAATTGTGCCCTTAAGGCTTGTGCTTTTTGGGTGCTTTTTGTTTTTGGAGGAAAACTTGCATTGAGACTTGAAAAAGTACCTGTGTGTTTGGGGTTTTAGTGGTAAAGATATGTTGACAAATAGTTTTTAGAGGGACATAATGGTATTACACAAATCAATCATATAGTTTTTTGGAGGCTTTGGAATGAAAAAGGCATTGGTTTTGTTTTTGGTTTTTGCACAGTTATTCGGCATAGTGGCTTTTGCAGTGCCGCAGATTACGACAACGTTGGAATCTGCCTCACAAGAAATGGATGCAGTAGCGATTGCTGATGTTGAAGAAGATATTGGAGAGGATGTTTTGGATTATGACTCTCAAGAAGATTTGATTAGTTCTCTTTTGGAAATCAAACCTTCGGGTAAAGAAAACAGTTCAAAACTAACTTATTATTTTGAAAAAATAGAGCTATCAAATCAGTCAGACAAAGAGGCTGAAACAGAGGACAAGGAATTGATTCTTGCCGATTGGTCACACAAGGAATACAGCACAGACGTCGTTGATGACAATCAACAAAACGGTCAGCTTCTTGCATCGGTATACTATTATTCTGATTTTTCCGAAGTGCCGGATTTTGGCAGAAATTTAAATGTACCGCTTTATGACAGCCTTGTAGAAAGTGACAGCGGAATTTATTATTACAACCCCTCCTCATCTGACTGGGCAGATGCATATGACTTATTGTTGATGTCCTGTGGTTTTTCCTATGAGGGTTATGCGGATCTTGATTCCGGAGGGTTGATGCTGATTTACTCTAAAGCTGGATATGATGTAGGTTTTGGTGTCGATTATGTTGCTAATAGGGAACTTGTTTTTATATTTATTAAAAAAACAGATCCCGTAACTTTGACATTAAACCATCAGTCTTTGGAACTCGCCCTCGGTAAGAGTGTCACACTCAAGGCAACTCGAAAACCGGCTGACAGAAAAGACGTTGTCAGCTGGTACAGTGAAGACGAAAGTATTGCCACCGTTTCAAGCAAGGGCACGGTAAAAGCAAAAGGCGTTGGAAACACAACCATTTACGCACTAACGCAGTCAGGCCTTGAGGCTTGTTGCGAAGTTTCAGTATTTGCACCTGTTACAAGACTCAAAATGACATCTACAAAAGCTGCTATGGTAGTTGGAGGAGACGTTCTTGAATTGTCCGCAGTGGCAACTCCCGAAAACCACACTGATACAATTACCTGGTCAAGCTCGAACGAGGATATTGCAACTGTTGATGAAAATGGCGTTGTAACTGCACTTGCAACAGGCAAAGCGAAGATAACCGCAGCAAGCGGAAGCGGAAAGAAAGCAACCTGCAATATTTCAATAGGCGTACCTGCCGATACTGTTGAGTTTTCTGCTCTTAAGTCAACTTCACTTGCCGTCGGAAAGACTCTTACGCTCAAGGCAAAAGCATATCGCAAGGATGGCACAAAGCCGATAAGTACAGCAGTAATATACGAAATTGTTGACGGAAACGACCTTGCCACAATAGATGCAAAGGGCAAACTTAAAGCAATTTCCACAGGTTCAGTTACCGTAAGAGCAACTGCCGAGGCAACTCTCAACGGAGCCTTTGCAGACATCACAATCAATATTTGCAACCCGATAAAATCAATTAAATTTGCACAGTCAAAAATCACTGTTTCTGAAAATTCGGGAACAACAAACATTTTCCCGTCCGTATCACCTGACAATCATACCGACACAATTACCTTCACAAGCTCAAACGTGTCTGTTGTCACAGTGGACGGGTATGGAAACATAAACCCGATTTCTGCCGGCACTGCTAAAATCACGGCAGTCTCTGGCAGCGGTAAAAAGGCAATGTGCACAGTTAAGGTGGAAAAAGCCGAGATTGAACCGGCCGCACTTGCACAAATAGTTCTTGAAGATGTCTCCTATACGTTTGAAACAGACTCCGACATTATCGGATCAAATCCCGGTGCTGTTGGCGGAGGTCGCATTTCGGCAACCGTAACAGGTCCTGCTAACGTCAAAGCAGTTATGATTGCAACCTGGGGAGAAAACATTTCAAACTGGTCCGAGACCAAAATAGCTGAGCAGGCGAACTGGTATGCTTCAATCTGGAAAAATGCAGGTATATACATCGACGAGCGTGCCGAGGTTCCGTATACAATGGGTAATATGCACCCGATTGACGAGGAAGAACTCGACAAAGACCTTGAGGTTTTACTCATCGGTCTTGACGAAAACTGCAATGCAGTCGGTTATGCCATAGTCAAGAAGAACCCATAAATTTGTATAACTTGTAAAATATTAATTTTGAGAGCCCTGAGATGTCGGGGCTCTTGTTTTTTGCACAAAAAATGATATAATTATGAGGTAAATAAAAAACACACCAAAGAGGAAATAAAATAAATGCAAAACAACCGCGTTCGAATGTCAAAAACAAGAGGAATATATTTTTTAAGATTGTCCGGAAGAATAGCTGTTTTTATAATTGCAGTCCTGCTTTATATATTCGACAGAGATTCATTCAGTGTTGCAGAGGGCTTTAATTTTTTTAAAGAATTTTCGCTCTTGCATGTGCTCTGGGCAATATGGATGCTTGATATGATACTTCAGCTCATTCCCGTAAAAGCACATATTTCTATCGGTTCGCAAAAGGTCTTTAGCTCTCTTTTCAAGCCTATAAAAGAGAAAATTAACTACAGAAATTTAAAAAAGCATATAAGAGATACAACTCTTTCAGCATACAAGGTTATGATTATATGGATAGTGCTTACTGTTGTAATAAGCATACTTCATATATCGGGCAAAACAGACACGGGAACAATGATTCTAATATCGGTTTTTTTCTATGTGTGCGACCTTATATGCGTACTTATATGGTGCCCATTCAGACTCATAATGAAAAACAAATGCTGTACAACGTGCAGAATATTCAACTGGGATCACCTTATGATGTTTTTGCCGATTGTGTCGGTAAACAGCTTTTATTCGTGGACGCTTGTTATTTTCGCAATTATAATATTTATTGTGTGGGAATTGTGTGTGTTTACGTATCCCGAAAGATTCTGGGAAAACAGCAATATGATGCTTAAATGCTCTGAATGTACCGATAAGCTCTGTACTCAGTATTGCAGGAATTTAAGGAAATAAGAAAACCCCCGCAGTCCGACGAAAATCTGACTACGGGGAAATTTTTTTATTTAAAAATCAAAGTCTCGGGGCGAGAGGACTTGGATCATATGAGCAATTGCCGGAAAATTCACATTCGCCGTAAATGCCCGCAACAAATGTCTGCAAGAATTCAGGGCATACACAGTAAAGATTGAGGAAATTTTCTGCCGCCGGGAACCAGTCGTGGAACACAAACGGAGACCCTGTCGAAATACAGATACTCTTTTCGGCACCACTTCTTAAGATATGCAGAAACTGTGTTGCCTTTTCCTGAACAAATACTGTTCCGCCGTAAGGACTGTGGGGTGCAATGTGGGCAACGTAAATTATAAGGTCGTTGTTATCTGCAATTTCCTCCATATGTGCGTCGCTCTTTATCTGCTCTACGATTGAAACATTTGCCCCTCTCTTTTCAAATTCGGGCTTCATATAGGTCTTGACGTTATCAAGAGCGTCCTTTGAATATCCTATGTAAACAATCTGCACATTCTTTATGTTTTCCTTTTTGAGAGGAACAAGGTTGTTCTTTCTGCTCATCCAGGTAATACTTTTTTCTGCACACAGCTTGCTGAGGTTGTGAGTGTTTGAGGCTGCCTGTTCTCTGTCCTCTTGCGAAACTTCGAGCGTATATGAATCAAAAAGACCAATCTTTTCTTTCATATCAAGAACTCTCTGGCAAGCATCGTCGATTCTCTGCTCGGAAATTTTTCCGTCAAGAACGGCTTTTTCCACAATGTCTATAAAGTCCTCGTGAATAGGGCCTAATATAACGTCGTTACCTGCGTTGTACAGTGACGCATAAAAATCCTCAGCATTTGTAAACATAGAGGTGAGTGAACGCATACCGACAGCGTCGGTTACCACAACGCCCTTGAAGCCCATTTTTTCCTTGAGAAGTCCGGTTACAATCTTTTTGGATATGGTGGCAGGCACATATCTTCCGTTTATTTGTGTGTCATCGCAAGCGGGGAATACTGTATGGCCAACCATAACGCTCCAGGCTCCTGCTTTTATTGCAGCTTCAAAAATGCAGCCTTGTCTTGCGTACCATTCGTCCATGCTCTGATTGATTACATAGTCGGAGAAGTGTGAATCACGGTACTCGTCTCTGTCGGCACCGGGAAAATGCTTTATTGTTGCAGCAACATTTTCAGACTGTACCGCTTTTATATATTCTGTTGTTAAAGCTGTTATTTTTTTAGGGTCAGATGAAAAGCATCTTGTAAGAGACGCTCCACAGAACGGAGAAACGTTATCTGCAACAGGCCCCCAGTTCCAGCGAACGCCGCAAAGCTTCATCTCGTGTGCTATGGCCTTTGCGGTTTTGCTTGCCATAGACGTATCGCCTGCCGAGCCAAGACCTGTGTTTGATGTAGTTTCGGAAAAGAACGGGAATACCTTTCTTATACCTCTCTCGGCATCCATTGCCGCAAGGAACGGCACTTTCATTGTCTTTGATATATGCTCAATGAAAAGTCTGTTTTTGATATCTCTGTCAAAGTCTTTGTTATCGCCGAATTCATCCGCCATATTGGGAATTTCGAGGTTTGAATCCGCTATTGTCCAGATTGAGCCGTAGGGATTGTTTTTAAAATACTCGTCGGTGTCCTTGATATTTGCTATAAAATTACTTCTGAGAGTTGCTGTCTGTCCTATTTTTTCACGTAAAGTCAAATCTTTTAAAGAAGGCTTTTTCATATTGATATTCCTTTCTGAAATCTGTTATTTAAAGTATGTCTGCCCACAAACATTATATAAAATCAAAATTTAAAAGTCAATAGAATTTCCAAATTTGAATACTATTTTTTGTGATTTTGTTGCATTTTGTTATAGCAAAACCTCCTGATTGGTTTGTGCCGATTTATAGATTGCATCAAGAATTTTTATAATTGCAAGGCAAAAAATTAATAGAAGATGAATTTACGCCTCTCATATTAACAAATCAGTAAAACATAATAGGCGTAAAACACAAAAGATAACAAATGAATATACATTTTTTATAAAAAGCCTTGACAAAATTTGTGTGTTATGCTATAATGTCAATGTTGACCGAAAATTCGGCAGATGCCCCTGTAGCTCAGAAGGTAGAGCACTTGACTTTTAATCAAGGTGTCCGGAGTTCGACTCTCCGCAGGAGCACCAGAAAAAAAGACAGATTTCGACAAAGAAGTCTGTCTTTTTTTCAGCTAAATTCGCTAATGCGAGCTAAATGTGCTACGCACGCTAAATTACTTCGTAGCTAAATTGACCTTCGGTCAGCTTTGGCGAATTTAATTTAGCTACTCCGAAGGAGTTATTTAGCTATTGCGGAGCAATAATTTCGCTTTGCACGAAAGTGCAAAATTTAGCTAAAATCTGTTGCATCTATTATGAACGTGAAAGCCAAAATCCATACACAAGAAGTGTACGGATTTTTCTTTTATCTATAAGTTTTACTAAACTTTATTCCAACCTGCCCTGTCATTTAATTAATTCCATTCGGCTCCTGTATATTTAAACTCAAATATAGACCAAAATCTAAAGCCGTCCTGAGTTTCTTTAAGTCCTATAACAGTTTCATACCACTTGTTATAAACAGGTTCGTCACTATAGTCATCACCATCATTTTTGTAATAAATCATTTTATATTTATTATCTCCAAGAGGTGTTATCTCCTGAATATAAGGCCCATACATTATTCCGCCGCCTCTGTCCAGAGGATACTCGTGAGTATAATAATTGCCGTCATAGTAGTATATTTGTGTCAGGTTCTTGTACGGCATCCTGCTCTTCGGGTAAAATCTCAGGCAAAACTTCGACTTCATACTCTGGTTCAATCTCCGGCACAACGGTGTCTTCTTGTTTGTCATAAGACGGTTTCTCGGTGTTTGTCTTCTCTTGTTCATCCTGAACTTTCGGCGTGTCGTTTGTAACAACATCCGTGTTTTGTCCAATACGGACTTGCCAAAGTGAGCATGCCGTAAGGCAGAACAATGCCGTCAAAACAAGCACTGATAAAACTGCGATTCTGGTTTTGGTTTTAAGCATAATGACCTCCGGTTAGATTTATTTTAGGTGTCCTTCAAGGCTGACATATGTTACATTGTCGCCTTTTTTAAATGTTCTTGTTCTTACATTGGAATTATATCCATTGTCGTTATATCCTTTATATGTATCAATGTATGTGATTTCATACATATCATTACCAAGATCTTTGACAGCCAAAACTATTCCCGTGTGTCCGGCTACACTGTCACTCACACTGCCGGGCCTAATACCTGGACCATAAGTGCCCTTTTCAACACTAAATACTGCAGGAGCACAGGGTGTTGTTGTGACCTCTAAATTATACTTGTTCGCAAGGTTTTGTACTATATCTTTTCCACTTCCACTTACTGATCCAAGAGTAGTATACTCATCAAGAAACCAATTTGAAAGATCAACACATTGCAACCCCCAAACTCCATCAAAATCGCCGGGTTGTCCAAGATCATCAGCGGTAGCTCCGGGTTTTCTGACTTTGTTGAAAGCATCTTGAAGGGCGACGTGGTCGTTGATGCCAACTATGTTCCATGATTTGCTATTGTCTTGTGATGGTTCTTTCTTTTCGAGATAGTCGTTGTAGAAGCTTGAGTATTTGGTAGGTTGGATTGCCAGTTGTTTGTCAGATGCATTCAACAGTAAATTGTCAAATGTCTCCGAGGATTCTTGCTCCGTATATGCTGCC
Organism: Eubacteriales bacterium; assembly: GCA_045631825.1. GTDB lineage: Bacteria > Bacillota > Clostridia > Oscillospirales > CAG-382 > UMGS1387. Next base: position 8,066 of record JAZQVQ010000238.1, read on the forward strand.
TCTCTTGCTCTTTTTGCTGCCTTGCTGTTTCCTTGTTCTGCTGCAGCGAATGACAGGGCATGTCCGTCCACAAGGTTTGGAAGCTTTGGCAGAGAGGCTCTGCTCAGAACCCCTCTGTCCATGTTTGTCTGTATTATGTTTTTCGTTGTTTCTATGTTGTCCTAAAACACTACTTTTCGGGCTTGAGGATATCCTCCGTAACAAGCCCCATTTTTTCAAGTTTTGTGTAATAGTAGTATCGCAGTAATTCAAAAAACACAATTGAAAGTGTAAAACAATTTAGCAACAACATCAAAACGGCTATTACCAAAAAATGTATGTTTTCGCTTAATTTTTCCGCCATTAACTCGTTAGTTTTTCGGCTAATCAAGACACTCAGCCCAGACAATATTCCGCATAGCAGAGAATAAGAATCTTTTGATTTTCGTCTTATTCCTCTCGAAATCACTGCAAAACCGATAGCAACAATAGCAAAAGATATAACAAAAAATGGAAATATATAATATAACAAAAAACTTTTCAATCCAAAGAGATCATAAAATGTTAAACAATTTATGTAAAAAAGCGGAGCAATACAATTTAAAAAGATAACGGGTCTCAAAAACAATTTGTACTTTGGCAATGGATTTTTAACCAAAGTAAACAAATAGAAAATGTCCGTAACAAATATAAACAACAAGATAACTGCAGACGTAATTACAAACAACCCGCCAAGTTCTTGTGCACTTATAATAACCAGCAGAAACATAATTGGTAAAACAATGAATATTTTATAAAACATCGTTTTATTAAGATGAAGTCCTCTGCTGTTTTTTATAAATTGTATTGTGCAGTTAATATCCAATTCCACGATCCCTCCGTTAATGATTTAAAATAAAGAATCAAGATGTTGTTTGAAAGTTTTTCCGTCGTACCTGTCGTATTTTATGTAGTCTGTGCAATAAGTGTAAGCCAATCCGACCAAGATTCCAGCGATTGCTCCGGGAACACCTCCAATAAAAGCTCCTGCCAAACCTGACAATACTGCATCTCCCGTTCCCAAACCAATGTCAATTACAGCATCGGAAATGGTTTCTTGGTTTCCGGATCCATTTTTGACATTTTCACTTATTCCGAGTGACGTATCAATTCCAATTGTAATTGCGGGAAGAGCTTTCAATGCTTTAGCAAAATTTGAACTTTTACCAAACATATCATCAATCCATTTTAGATCGTCTTGAACTTGCTTAGCCCAAATACCTTTTCCTATATTGGCAGGTCGATTTGCGTTTTTTACTCCATTTGAAAGATATTTATGTAAAGCTTCAAGTTGACTACCGTCAAGAATCAAGTCAGTAGTTGTTTTTGCCACATTATACTCACTGCTATAATATTCCTTGAGAAATTCTATGACTTTTTCCGATGGAGTTATTGTTGTACCCTCGGTAGTTGTATAAGAAAAATTGTTGAATTTTTTTCCTATTTCATTAACAGATTTTATTTTCGGAAGTAAACTGGTATATTCCCTATAATTTGTTTTACTTTTCTCAATATAATCGGTATAAAACGACTTAGGGTATTCATCTTTCTGAGTGTGATCAACACTTTTTTCTTTTTCATCCTGCTCCGTCTGATTTTGTGTCGTCGCCTTAAATCCGACATCATAAGGACTCTCCGGTGTTACACGCATATTTTCCTTTTCAAACTCATCTGTATTATTCAACTTGTCGCTTACATCAATCGGCTTTTCATCTACTTCAGGTAAACCAAAAGCGTTGCCGATTATGTTCCACGATTTGCTATTGTTTTGTGATGGTTCTTTCTTTTCAAGATAGTCGTTGTAGAAGCTTGGGTATTTGACAGGTTGAAATGCCGGCTGTTTGTCAGATGCATTCAACAGTAAATTGTCAAAAGCCTTTGGGGATTCTTGCTCGGTATACGTCGCCTCTCTTGCTCTTTTTGCTGCCTTGCTGTTTCCTTGCTCCGCGGCAGCGAATGACAGGGCAAGACCGTCCACAAGGTTTGGAAGCTTAACTGAAACATCCTTAGACAAAAGACCTTTGTCGATATTTGTATTTACCGTTTCTTGTGCTGCCTGAATGTTTGCCTCAATATCCTTATCAGATATATTGTCAAAAGTATGGGCAACATCAAGAGCTCCGTACTTTTTTGCAAGAACACTTTCTATGTTTTTCTTTATTATGTCCCCTGAAGATTCAGAGTTTTGTGTGGCAGGTCCGGTTACAAGCGGCGTTAAATCCGGCGTTTTGAAGACAGGACTTTGTATTAACGTTTTTGTTGTTGATTTGTTTGAATTTACAACGTAATCGTCGTAAAATGATGAGCGTTTTTTCTTTTCTGTGCCTGAATTGATTATCGGTACACTCTTTGAAAATTTGAAATTTCGCTCAAACATCTTTGGTATAGCATTATTCAATTCATATTCTCCTTTTATTATAGTATTTTGACCGTCGACTGTCAAGGTATATTATGCCAAACAAATGTTCTTTTGTCAAGAGAAATAGAACTTTTGTTCTAATTTTATACAAATGCATAATAAATGAAAAAACACTTGCAATAGCAAGTGTTCCTTCTATCTTTTTTTGAATTCTTCGTCATTTAACAGATAATCTATTGAAACATTAAAATATTGGGACGGTTTATTAAACAAGTCAATGCTCGGCTGCCTTTTTACGTTTTCATACTTGAGGTTGACGCATCGTAAATTTGCCGAAAAGACCAGAACCATATTAATTTTCCTCGAAAAGCTTTTCCATACTTACTCCAAGTGCCTTTGATATAACAAAAATCTCTTTGTCTGTGGCACTTCTTAATTGCCCCTCAAGCTTTGAATAACTCGTTGGATTTATGTCATAACCCATAATTTGCATTTGTGCGATAAAATCTTTTTGCTTTATCCCTTTTGATTTTCTTATTCATTCAATGTTTTTGCCCACTATGTTTTTATCGCCGTATGTCTGTTTTCTTATCTTCATAACGCATAATTCCTCTTGAGAATATTTATCATTAGTATATGCCAAAAAGCCCTTGACATAATTCCGATATAGAATTATAATTAAAATTCTAATACGGAATTAATTTTGGTACTCGTCACGATTTTTAATAAAGAATCTGTGTAAACACATGAATTTTCATAGGGGGAGCTTTGTGAATCGCCCGAAACACCTGCCATTTTAAAAACACACCCAAAAACCCCTTGATTTTTTACATATAATATGCTATAATAACAAACAATAAAGGTAAACAAAAGACACTTGCGGTATAAAGCAAGGTCACACCAGTCGGGACAGTAGCGGCGTCCTGAACCTGAAATCCGCTGCAGCAGGGATGGATTCCGATTTTGAGGGCCTATGACCATATAGCTGTTATGCCGATTTTGTGTAGAGGTTCGGGCCTTACGCAATTGCTCCTCATGAACCATGTCAGGCGGGGAACCGAGCAGCATTAAGTGATACGGGTGATGTGCCGTAAGCAAACCTGAGCTGAGCAGACTCGGCAGGGGACGTATATGGTCATCGGTTCGATTTATCGGTGTGTGATCTTGCTTTGTACCGCAATTTTTATAAAAACACCGCACTCTTTTTTGAGTGCGGAGATTTTGGTATTTTGTGCATATACTGTAAACAGAGACGTGTTATTCTGCATTTACAGGGGAATATTCCAGAAATTTGTGATATTCGTTTATAAGTGTTTCCTCAAGCTTGTGGCGGAACTGCGAGTTTATGGGGTGGACAGTGTCCTTGTATTCTCCATTCTGGTTTTTACGGCTGGGCATAACCACAAAGTACTTGCCGGACGCATTGATTATTTTTACATCGTGTACTGCAAGGGCATCGTCGAAGGTGACACTCATAACGCACTTAAGCGGCTCATTTTCAAAGGTTTTGCGGATTTTTACACTTGTTATTTCCATCTTTGTCTCTAACTCCTTTTGTTTGTTGTCTTGATGAGAGTATTTTTAACAGAACAAACAAAATTATACATACAATTCGGAAAGGCGGTTGTTTCTGTTGTCGGGTAAAACAGATTTGTCAAATTTGAATAACGTATATTTTGTGGGTATAGGCGGAATAAGTATGTCTTCACTTGCACTTATTCTCAAAAAATCAGGGAAAAATGTTGCAGGTTACGACTTAAAGCACTCGGAAAACACAGTCCTTGTCGAACAGAACGACATACATATAGATTACGAAATTATACCCGAAAGAGCAAATGAATTTGATACATTTGTATATACTGCCGCAGTAGGCTTTGATAATGCCGTACTTGCACGGGCAAAAGAGCTTGGCAAGGTGATTTTATCAAGAGCAGAGCTTCTTGGAATGATAACAGTCGAGTATAAACACTCTGTCGGCGTTGCGGGAACGCACGGAAAATCCACAACAACAGGCTTTATCGCGAGTATTTTTGAAAGCACAGATTTTGATGCAACAGTTCTTGCAGGGGCAGTTATTCCGTCCCTTAACTCCACATATAAGATAGGTAGCGGAGACTGTGCGGTTTTTGAGGCGTGCGAGTATAAAAATTCGTATCATTTTATGCGTCCGACAATAAGGGTTGTACTAAACTGCGAGCTTGACCATGTTGACTTTTTCGGCTGCATTGACAATGTTGTATCTTCGTTTGAGAAATATATAAACACGTGCAGCTACGGAAAGCAGAATGTGGCAGTTGTAAACCTCGACTGCAAGTGTGCGGTAAGGGCTTGTCAGACGGCAAAAGAAAACGGCGTTGATGTAAAATACTTTTCCACAGAGCAAAAAACGCACTTTTATGCTGACAACATTGATTTGACAGATGGCTTTGCCTTGTTTGATTTACATATGGAAAATATGGAAAATCCGGTGAGCATAAAGCTTGGTGTACCGGGGCTGCACAACGTTAAAAACGCACTTGCGGCAGCGGCGGCGGCAAGTCTTTGCGGTGTTCCGGTACAGGCTATAAAGGCGGGGCTTGAAAGCTTTGGCGGAGTAAAACGCAGATTTGAAAAAATCGGCAACCTTTGCAGCGGAGCGACGCTTATCGACGATTACGCTCATCACCCTGATGAAATTGTCGCAACACTTACTGCGGCAAAGAGAATTGCGGGTGACTCAAAGGTTATCTGTATTTTCCAGCCTCACACATATTCACGTACAGTAGAGTTGCTTGACGATTTTGCAAGTGCCTTATCTCTATGCGACAAGGCTGTTTGTGCCGAGATTTATGCGGCAAGAGAACAAAGCACGACGGGCATCAGCTCTAAAGATTTGGCACAGAAAATCGACGGTGCAGAGTTTTTTGCCACGTTTGAGGAAATAGCACAGTACGCCGAAAGCATTTCAAAAAAAGGCGATTTGGTTATAACAATGGGTGCAGGCGACGTGTACAAAGTGTTTGACGGCAGAGTAAAATATGAGCCAATTTAAGATATATTACATTGACAAAGACATTGTTGTCTGTCACAAGCCCATAGGTGTAAGCAGTCAGGATGACGGGCAAAACAGCGTTCCTGCCCTTATAAGAAAAGAGACGGGCAAGGAGTATATAGGCATCATTCACAGGCTTGACACCGCAGTTGGCGGGGTTATGGTTTATGCACTAAACAGCAAATCGGCGGCGTTTTTGTCAAAGCAGGTCGCGGACGGAGTATTTAAAAAGCAGTATCTGGCAGTAGTGCACGGAGTACCCGAAATTGCCGAGGGCAGACTTGAGGATTTTCTGTTCAAGGACTCAAAAAAGAATAAGTCATTTGTCGTAAAAAAGGAGCGTAAAGGCGTAAAGTATGCGTGCCTTGATTACGAGGTTTTAAAGGTTTACGACAACGGCACAAGTCTTGTCAGGGTAAATCTCATAACAGGCAGAACTCACCAGATAAGAGTGCAGTTTGCCTCTCGCAAACATCCGCTTGTGGGCGATGGGAAATACGGTGCGGTAGATAACGAGAAGAACATAAGGTTACTTTGCAAGCGAATAGAATTTTTTAAAAGTCCTGCCGATAAAAACGCATCCGTGTTTGAAAGTTCTGCTGATTTTTAACTTTGATTTTGTTATATTCGTACGAAAGGACACAAAGTGGACAATCATTACAAAACAGTAAAAAAAGACTTTTGCCAGGCGAGCTTTGAGGAGAAAAAATCACAGTTTATCTCGTATGTTGCACGCATAGAGACCGAGGAAGATGCAAAAGCCTTTATTGAAAAAATCAAGACAAAGCACAGCGATGCAACGCACAACGTCTTTGCGTATATAGTAAAGGGGACGAATATTGCAAGATTTTCTGATGACGGTGAGCCGTCCGGAACGGCAGGAATGCCGGTGCTTGAGGTTATAAAGCGTGAGGATGTTGTAGGTGTCTGTATTGTTGTCACAAGATATTTTGGCGGGACACTTCTTGGAGCAGGCGGACTTGTGCGAGCTTATGCAAAGGCGGCAAAGCTTGGGCTTGATGCGGCAGAAATCTGCAAATTTGTTCTGCACAATACTTTTGATTTAGTGGTGGAATACAGCGATTACGAAAAAATATCAAAAGAACTTGAAAAGTACGCTGTTATAAACGCAGATACACAGTTTTCCGACAAAGTGTATCTAAAGCTTTCGTGCGAAAAGCAAAAATTTGATTTGTTTGATTCGTTTGTGCGTGAATTTACAAACGGGAAATGCAACTGCAAGCTGACGGGTGAGACGTTTGCACCTGCAGCTGAAAATTAAAGAAATAACAAGGACGCAAGGACGTATTGTCTTTGCGTCCTGTTTTTGCAAAAATTATTTATCGTATTTTTCCACTGCGACGACGAAAGGTGCATCGGGCGAGTTTACTATGTGAAAATGGGTTACGCAGAATTCAAACCTTGAAAGTTTTGCAAGTTCTTCGAGCACCATCTGTCCTTCGAGATTGCCCTCCTCGTGTCCGGGGTAAACCGAAATTACCACCACTCCACCGGGTTTTAGCAGCGAAATTGCCGCATTTATTGCCGGCATTGTGCTTGTCCGCATAGTGTGTATGCTTTTGTCTCCTCCCGGCAGATACCCCAGGTTAAACATTCCTCCGTCAATAGATTCCTTTATATAGTCAAGGGCGTTTGCATGGTTGTCATGTACAAGTATTGCCACATCCGAAAGTCCGGCGTCTTCAAGGCGTTTTCTTGTGTTTTCCACCGCTGATTTTTGTATGTCAAACGCATATACCTTGCCGTCGTTTGACAGCTTACAAAGGTATTCTGTGTCGTGTCCGTTCCCCATGGTGAAATCTACAAGTACGGCTTTTTGCGGGATTTTTCCGTTCTCAAGAAATTTTTTCGCAATGTCAAGTAGTTGGTACATATTTTTCTCCTGTTTTTTGTTTTTTGTTTTTCCCTACTTTCTTGTAAGAAAGTAGGCAAAGAACTTTATTCACGAGGTACTTTTATTCGTGTCCTGCTTTATACCTCGCAGGCGAGTTTTTCAAATTTGTTGCTTTAGTTTTTTGCTTGAAAGAAAGCAGGCAAAGAACTTTTAATGTTTAGGTTTATTTGCCTTGGCTTTCATCTTCTTAGTCTGTTTTTTGTTAAGCGGAGATTTTGTTCAAAAGATGTATGTTAAGCTTTCTTCCTCTTAGTCGATTTTTTGCTGCGGTCAGCAAAAAAACATACTAAGAAGTATACATATCATTTTTCTAATTATACCACAACCTACCACATAAGTAAATATAAACCCCACTGAAACTTAAAATAAATAATGTTGACAAATAAAAAAAAGTGTAGTATAATACGCTTATCAGCGAAAATAAGGGACAATAACTGCGAAAAAACAAGATACAGAGAGTAAGGCCACAGGCTGAAAGCCTTGCAAAAAACGTAAGTTTACCACCCTTTAGCTGCGGAGAGGTAACAATTTCCGCCGTATTTCTGCGTTAAAGAAAAAGAGATAATCGATATAAAAATCGATTAAATCGGGTGGAACCGTGATTTTTAAAAAATCGCCCCGTGCTGTCTTTGAAAAGAGATAGTGCGGGGTTTTGTTTTTAGTTTAATTTTTTTCATTTATCATATACGGAGGAGAAAAATATGATTAAATTAACATTGAGAGACGGAAATACTGTCGACGCACAAAGCGGAATAAAGGGCTACGAGGCGGCGGCACTTATAAGTGAGGGACTTTCAAGAGTGGCTCTTGCCATGAAGCTTGACGGAAAGCTCTGCGAAATAAATACTGTAATAAATGCCGACGCAAAAGTCGAGTTTGTGACGTTTGACGATGAGGACGGAAAACACGTTTACAGACATACTGCGGCACACGTGCTTGCCCAGGCTGTTAAAAGATTGTTCCCGAGTGCTCTTCTTGCTTTCGGTCCTGCCACAGACGAGGGATTTTTCTACGATGTCGACGTCGATACGCCGATAACTCCCGAAGTTCTTGAAAAGCTTGAGTCCGAAATCAAAAAAATCATAAAGGAAAATATACCTGTTGTAAGACAAGTTGTTTCAAGAAATGAAGCTCTTGAAATAATGAAAAACAGAAACGAGGTTTATAAGGTCGAGCATATAAATGAACTTCCCGAAGACGCCGAGATAACGCTCTACACACAGGGCGAATTTGTCGACCTTTGTGCAGGCCCTCACCTTACAAGCACAGGCAAGCTCAAGGCAGTTAAGCTCACTCAGTGTACGGGTGCATATCTGCACGGAGACTCCAAAAACAAGATGCTCCAGAGAATTTACGGCACAGCCTTTACAAAAACTGCAGACCTTGAAGCATATCTTGCGATGAAAGAAGAGGCAAAGAAGAGAGACCATAATAAGCTTGGTCGTGAGCTTGAACTGTTTACAACCGTTGATACAATCGGTCAGGGACTTCCAGTTATGCTCCCCAAGGGAACAAAGATATTGCAGATTCTTCAGCGTTGGGTTGAAGACACAGAAGAAGAGCTTGGCTGGATAAGAACAAAAACTCCGCTTATGGCAAAGAGCGACCTTTATAAGATTTCAGGTCACTGGGACCACTATAAAGAGGGTATGTTCGTGCTTGGTGAAGAATCCGACGGCAAGGAATGTTTTGCACTCCGCCCGATGACGTGTCCGTTCCAGTATCAGGCGTATCTTAACAGAGCACGTTCATACAGGGATTTGCCGATGCGTCTTGCAGAAACAAGTACTCTCTTCAGAAACGAAGACAGCGGAGAAATGCACGGTCTTATAAGAGTAAGACAGTTTACAATTTCCGAGGGACACCTTATGTGTACTCCCGAACAGCTCGAGGACGAATTCAAGGGCTGTCTTGAGGTTGCAATAATGATGCTTAAAACCCTTGGACTTTACGAGGATGTTTCCTACAGATTCTCTCAGTGGGACCCCAATAATAAGGAAAAATATATCGGAACAGATGCCGACTGGGATGAAGCACAGGGTATAATGAAGAAAATACTTGACAATATTGGAATCGAGTATAAGATTGGTATTGGCGAGGCTGCGTTCTACGGACCTAAGCTTGACATTCAGATAAAGAACGTTCACGGCAAGGAAGATACGCTTATAACAATACAGATTGACCAGTTCAACGCTGAAAAGTTCGGCATGGAATATGTCGACAGAGACGGGGAAAAGAAGCGTCCGTATATAATTCACAGAACTTCTATAGGCTGCTACGAAAGAACGCTTGCACTTCTTATCGAAAAATATGCAGGTGCGTTCCCGACATGGCTTGCACCTACTCAGGTAAAGATTCTGCCCATAAGCGATTCTCAGCTTGAATACGCAAAAGACGTTGTAAAGAAACTCAAAGCGGCAGGAATAAGAGTCGAGCTTGATGACAGAAACGAAAAAATCGGTTATAAGATAAGAGAAGCTCAGCTTGAGAAAGTTCCGTATATGTTTGTTATCGGCGAAAAGGAAAAGGAAGCAAACAGCGTTGCAATTCGTTCCAGAAAGAACGGAGAGCTGGGTGCAAAGAGCGTCGATGAAGCACTGAGTATGCTTGTTGCCGAAATTGCCGAAAAGACGATATAACGGTTTTGTCGAAAGGAAAATTAAAATGGAAAATTGCCTTTTTTGTAAAATAATAGACGGAAGTATTCCGTCAAAAAAAGTGTATGAAGACGAGTATATCTATGCGTTTTATGACACAAACCCCATGGCACCCGTTCACGTGCTTGTTGTTCCCAAAAAGCATATTGCTTGTGCCGACGAGGTAAACGAGGAAAACTCTGTTTATGTACAGAAAATCTTTGAAAAGATACCCGAAATTGCTCTTTCGTGCGGAATAAATAACGGTTATCGTGTTATAACAAACTGCAAAGAGGACGCTTGTCAGAGCGTTATGCACTTGCACTTCCATGTCCTTGGCGGAAAGAAATTGCCCGAAAATATGGGCTGATAAACAGACGGAGATTTTTATTATGGAATACTACACTATGAAAATTGCAGGACTTGAGAGAAATTTGCCCATTTGCCCGCTGAATGAAAAGCTGTCTATTGCAGGTTTTGTTCTGCTTGGCGATTACGAGCTTACAGAGGCTTGTGCAAGAGAGCTTAACAAACGCCTTCCAAAGCACGATTATCTCATAGCACCTGAGGCAAAGTCCATAGGACTTATAAACGAAATGGCACGTCTTGCAGGCGAGAAAAAGCACATCGTTGCAAGAAAGGCTATGAAGGCTTATATGACAAATCCGCTTACTGTTACGGTAAACTCCATCACCACAGCAAAGGAGCAGACACTGTATCTTGACGGCGAGGACGCAAATCTTATGAAAGGCAAGGACATTGTCATTGTTGATGACGTCATAAGCACGGGCGAATCGCTTAAGGCAGTAGAGGAGCTTGTTTTGCGTGCAGGCGGAAACATAGTGTGCAAGGCGGCCGTTCTTGCAGAGGGCGATGCGGCAGACAGAGACGATATAGTATACCTCGAAAAGCTGCCCCTGTTTTTTAAGGACTGATAAAGTGACGAAAAAATATACGGTTGCTTTTTATACCCTCGGTTGCAGGGTTAATCAATATGAGACACGTGCAGTTGAAGAGTTGTTTCAAAGCGAGGGTTTTGAAATATGCAAGTTTGACAGTATGTGCGACGTATATGTTATAAACACCTGCACGGTAACCGCCGAGAGTGACAGAAAGTCACGGCAGATTATAAGACGTGCAGTGCAGAACGGCAAGGGCAAGGCACTTGTTGCGGTTATGGGATGTATGTCTCAGGTAAGCCCCAAGCAGTGCGAAAAAATACAGGGCGTTGACATTATTATGGGTAATAGCCAAAAGCTGTCGTGTGTCAAGTATGTCAAAAAGCTGCTTGATGATAAAAGAACTGCCGGCCAGGACAATATCGGCAAAAGACTTATGCTTGTCGGTGACATTTGTAGGCAAAGTAAAATTGAGCCTATGTCTGTATGCGGCAGCGACAATACAAGGGCATTTGTCAAAATTCAGGACGGCTGCGAAAATAACTGCTCGTACTGCATCATACCCAAGGCACGCGGAAAGGTTCGCTCAAAGAGCATACAAGAGGTTGTGCGTGAGTGCAGGGATATAACGGAAAAAGGCGGAGCTCGTGAGATTGTACTTACGGGTATTGAAACTGCAGCCTTCGGACGTGACAGCGGCCAGACGCTTGAGGAACTTGCACGGGCAATAGCAGAACTTCCGCTTGTAAAACGAATACGTTTCGGCTCGCTCGAGCCTACGGTTATAACCGAGCAGTTTGCACAAAAGTTATCCTCCAACAAAAAGTTTATGCCGCACTTTCACCTTTCACTGCAAAGCGGAAGTGATGAGATTCTTCGACTTATGCGGCGTAAATACAATACGGATATGTTTTTTAAGCGTCTTGAAATTTTAAAAAAACACTTCAAGGACGAGCTTGAAATAACAACTGATATAATCGTCGGTTTCCCCGGCGAGACAAGGCAAATGTTTGACGAAACTGTGCGTTTTTGTGAAAAATGCCAATTTTTGTATATACACATTTTCCCATACTCAGACAGAGACGGTACGGCGGCAAGCAGTTTTGAAAACAAGCTTAGTGAAGCCGAAAAGAAAAGCCGTGCAAGTGAGCTTAATCGCAAAATGCTCGAGGTCAGGAAAAATGTGCTTTCAAAGCACCTTGGCAAAGAGAAACAGGTGCTTTGCGAAACACACAAGGGGAAAATTATGCACGGGTACACAGACAACTTTGTTGAGGTGCGTGTGCCTGATGAAAACTTAGAGCTATGTCCCAATGACATAGTGACTGTGAAATTAGAACAGGTAGCTGACGACTGTGCATATGTTGCCGGATGCAAATGTCAAGTTGAAAGGGATTTTTGATGAACAAAAACATAATTGAAGCAAACGATCTGGTGTTTCGGTACAGCGATACACCTGATGAACTTTCGGGAAAGGTAACTGCCGCAATAAACGATATTTCTCTCGGCATCGAGAGGGGTTCGTTTACTGCAATTATAGGGCATAATGGCTCGGGAAAATCCACGCTTGCAAAGCTGCTTAGTGCATTTCTTGTGACGGAGCGGGGCAAAATTGTTGTTTTTCCATCGGAGTCGGATAAAAAAGAACTTTGCTGCACTTTGCCCGAAGATAACTTTGACATAAGGCGAACCATTGGTATGGTTTTCCAGAATCCCGACAACCAGCTTGTTGCAACCATTGTTGAGGACGATGTCGCTTTTGCTCCCGAAAATCTCGGAATAGAGCCAAAGCTTATACGTCAGAGAGTAGACGATGCGTTAAATACGGTTGGTCTTTCGCAGTACGCACTTCACGACACCCACAAGCTGTCGGGCGGTCAGAAGCAGAGAGTTGCCATAGCGGGAATTCTTGCTATGAATCCCGAATGTGTTATATTTGACGAGTCCACCGCCATGCTCGACCCGCAAGGGCGAAAGGATATTATCGAAACAATCATCAAGCTGAAAAACAAGGGCATAACCGTTGTGCTTATAACTCACTATATGAACGAAGCGGCTATGGCTGATAAAATTTTTGTCATAAACGAGGGGAAAATCCTGACAAGCGGTTGTCCCCATGAGGTATTTTCTCAAAGGGAGTTGCTTTTGTCGGCAGGACTCGAATCTCCACAGAGTACAAGTCTTGTATCGGGACTTAAAGATGCAGGATTTGACATAGATGACGACGTTATAGATGTAGACGGAGCAGTCAAAGCAATAGAGGATTTGTTTGACAAAAAAGGTATGGCGAAAGGAAATGGCAATGCTTGAATTTCAGAATGTCAGTTATGTGTATGGAGCAAACACTCCGTTTGAGAAGCTTGCGGTTGACAATGTCAGCGTAAAGCTGCAAAAGGGAAAAGTGACAGGTCTTATCGGTCACACAGGTTCCGGCAAGTCCACGCTTTCTCAGATGATGAATGCACTTATAAAGCCGACGTCGGGCAAAGTGCTTTTCGAGGGCAGGGACATATGGGAGAAAGGCTTTGATACGCAAAGTATGCGTTTTAAGGTCGGTCTGGTTTTTCAGTATCCCGAATATCAGTTGTTTGAGGAGACTGTCGAAAAGGATATAGCTTTTGGTCCTAAAAATATGGGGCTGAGTGACGAGGATATAAAGGAACGCATACAGTATGCGGCACATTTTACTGGTATCACCGATCAGATGTTAAAGAAAAGTCCTTTTGAGCTTTCGGGCGGACAAAAGAGACGTGTTGCTATAGCCGGAGTTATTGCTATGGACCCCGATATAATTGTGCTTGACGAGCCGGCGGCAGGGCTTGACCCCAAGGGCAAGAGCGAAATTCTCGGAGGTCTTGTTGATTTTCGCCGTAAGCGTGACAATACTATGGTTATAATTTCGCACAGCATGGAGGATATAGCGTTATATTCAGACAACATTATAACTATGTCCGGCGGTAAAATTTTAACCGAGGGTACGCCCGCTGAGGTTTTTGCACAAAACGAGCTTTTAAGGAATAATGGTCTGTCCGTACCTCAGGTTACAGAGATTCTGTCTCGTCTTAAAAAAGACGGATATGCCGTCGACGATGCTTGCTTTACTGTTGAATCGGCTCTTGATATGCTTTCGTCTTATCTTGGTGGTAAGTAACAAGCTTTTTGTAAAATATACAGAGGATGCGTGTGCAAAATATGATATGCACCCCAAAAGTTAGACACTTTTGGAGGTGCATATTTTTATGGCAAAAAAAGGACAAAAATTCAAAACATACTCGCCAGAATTTAAA
>JAZQVQ010000239.1:0-1833 GCA_045631825.1 Eubacteriales bacterium
AAAAATATCACATCATGTATATTCGATTGCACGGGGAGAAAGGAGAAGAAATTAAAAATCTTTATGGAAACTGAGGGATAATTTTAGCTGTTCTTACTTCCTTTTCCACAAGGTTATAAACAACTATGTGGAAAGTTATTCACAGTTTATCCACAACTTATCCACACGTTTTCCACAAAGTTATGCACATAAGAAAACGTAGTGGTGGTGCGGGTTTGAGGTACTTTTCCACTTATCCACACCCCCTACTACTACTACTACTATCCTATAGTAATACATATTCACACATTTAATATAAAAAAAGCTAAAACAAAAGGAGAAAAAAATATGTTATTTTCCATTGACAAAACAGCATTTGAAAAAGCCATAACGCCGGTAAGCTTTATTGCCCAGAGCAAAAGTGCAGAATCAAGTCTCGGCGGGGTATATATCGAGGCAAAGGATAACATGCTCACGCTTTACTGCTACGATATAGAAAAAGGTATAAAGACAACTGTTCCCGCAAACGTGGAAAGAGAGGGAAAAATTATTGCCGACACCCAGCTTGTTCCCATTATACACAGTCTGCCAAATGGTGAATTTACTGTTGATATTGATGAAAATTATATAATGAAAATAACATCGGGAGATGCAGATTTTCAGATTCTCGGCAGAAATGCGGATTCTTACCCGTCTATGCCTGAAATAAAAGGTTTTTCTAATTTTACAATTTCAAGAAAACAGCTTCGTACAATTATAAACAAGACAATTTTTGCAGTTTCAAATGATGAGACAAAGCCTATTTTGAAAGGCTCGCTTTTTGAAATAAACAACGATACACTTACTGTTACTGCTATTGACGGTTACAGAATTTCCGTAAGAAGCGAAAAAAGTTCAACAGACAAGCAGGATTTGAATGTGAGCTTTATTATGTCGGGAAAATCCCAACAGAATCTTTTGAGACTTATGGACGACAGCGAAGAAGATTTGCAGTGCGAGCTTGCAAACAAGCATATTATTTTTGTTCTGGATAATTTATATATACTTATAAGACTTCTTGAGGGTGAATTTCCGCAGTACAAGAAGTATCTGCCTGAGCCTGAGTGCACTGCCGTTGTTGACAGAGCAAGTCTTATATCAAGCTTGGAGAGAGTAGCTCTTATAAACGACAAGCTTAAGACTTCGGCAAGACTTAATTTTATCAATGACCAGCTTAAAATAAACTGCGAAACCGAAAACGGAAAAATAAATGATTTGCTTTCTATTTATATGGAGGGTGATCCTATTGAGGTTAATTTTAATCAGAATTATCTCATTGATGCTTTAAAGGCTTGCGATGACGACAAGGTCGTTATGAAAATTGCAACCAAAGGAAAAGGTCTTGTTATCTGTGCCAGAGATGAGGATGAAAAGGAAGACAAATATTATCTTCAGCTTGTTATGCCTGTAAGGAGCAGATAATTTAGGTTTGCTGACTGAAGCAATCTACGCCACTATTCGCAGGGAATTTTTATCTTCTTAGTCGAATTTTTTGCTGGTCACAGCAAATACCGCCCGCTATCCGCTTAGGAGTTACTTTTCTCGTCGCCGAAAAGTAGCCAAAAGACTCCCCAGACACCTACGGTTTCTGAGTATTTCCCTTTATTAGTGTCGGGTTTTTTCCTATGTTACTTTAAACCCCTCGAAAATCCTCGTGCAAAGTGCACCCACGTACAATCCTTGCACCCTCCACTTGTCACGGAGCTTTTCGGTAAAGCTTTTTTCTAAATTTCGTGAGGACATATCTAATTTTCTGCAAAGTGCTCCGAAAAGACTCCTATCCTCGCCTTCGGCTCGGATATGGGTTGCAAACTA
>JAZQVQ010000240.1:0-20484 GCA_045631825.1 Eubacteriales bacterium
CTCTTAAACCTAAATGATTCTCTCGCATATCCATTATAACAGATAATTTGAATTCTGACGAGTAGGTTTTTAAAAATTGCCCTTTCTTTGCCATAAAAATATGCACCTCCAAAAGTGTCTAACTTTTGGGGTGCATATCAATCAATTTTTCGTCAAAAATTTTAAAAAAATTGTGTATATATTCTGTTGTTCTGCCAATAATAATAGTACCTAAATTAAAAGGAGATTGAAGAAAATGTCAAAGAACAACTCTAATAAAAATCAGAAAAAGAACAGCCAGAACAACAACCAGAAGAAAAACAGCCAGAACAACAGCCAGAACAACAGCCAGAACAACAGCCAGAACAACAACCAGAACAAGAATAGTCAGGAAAATCGTAACGAAAACAAGCAGAATAACTATAACGACTAATTAATTTGACTTTACCTGATTGAACACCTTTTAACGTCCCTTTGTAAAAAGGGGCGTTAAATTTTAGTATTCCACAATCTAAGTTGAAAATGCAAAATTTCAACTATTCGCCGAAAAAAGTAATTATATGAATATTAATTATGTCAAAAAACAACAATTGTGTTAAAAAATTAACAAAATTGCTATACATTATTATTTATTGTAAGTTAATATATAATTGTGAATAAAATATAGGGGGAAAAATAATGAACAGATTTGTATTAAACGAAACATCCTACCACGGAAGCGGTGCAATAAGTGCAGTAGCACAGGAAATAACAGCAAGAGGATATAAAAAGGCATTTGTAACAACAGACCCTGACCTTGTAAAATTTGGTGTATCAAAGAAAGTTACCGATATTCTCGATAGCGAAAAAATACCGTATGAAGTTTTCAGCAATATAAAGGCAAACCCTACAATAGAAAATGTAAAAGACGGAGTCCAGGCTTTCAAAAACAGTAAAGCAGATTGCATAGTGGCAATAGGCGGCGGCACGGCGATGGATACAGCAAAGGCAATAGGAATAATAATTGAAAACCCTGAGTTTGCAGATGTAAGAAGCCTTGAGGGTGTTGCACCGACAAAGAATAAATGCGTCCCGATTATCGCAGTACCTACAACTGCAGGAACTGCTGCAGAGGTTACAATAAATTACGTAATAACAGACGTGCAGAATAATCGTAAGATGGTTTGTGTGGATGTGCACGATATTCCCGTTGTTGCAGTTGTTGACCCAGATATGATGTCAACAATGCCAAAGTCACTCACGGCAGCAACAGGTATGGATGCCCTTACACACGCAATCGAGGGGTATATTACTAAGGGTGCATGGGAAATGAGCGATATGTTCCATCTCAAAGCTATTGAAATTATCGCAAAATCACTTCGTGGAGCAGTGGAAAATACTGCCGAGGGAAGAGAAGGAATGGCTCTCGGTCAATATATAGCCGGAATGGGATTTTCAAATGTTGGACTGGGTATTGTTCACTCAATGGCACATCCGCTTGGAGCACTTTACGATACACCTCACGGAGTTGCAAATGCAATAATTCTCCCGACAGTTATGGAATATAACGCATCTGAAACTGGTGAGAAATATAAACATATAGCAAAGGCAATGGGCGTTGAGGGTACAGAGAATATGACGTGTGAACAGTATCGTAAGGCTGCAATAGATGCAGTCAGACAGCTTTCCCGCGACGTTGGAATTCCGGAGGATTTAAAGGAAATAGTAAAAGTTAAAGATGTGCCGTTCCTTGCACAATCAGCTTATGACGATGCTTGCAGACCTGGTAACCCAAAAGATACAAGCGTTGAAGATATAACAAAGCTTTATAACTCACTTCTTTAATTAAACCTAAAACGGACTTCTAATGAAGTCCGTTTTTTATACTATAATTGGGTATATTATATGAGTAAATGTAAATAATAAATAACGAGATTTGTCGGCAAATTGTTTAACAAAGTACAAAAGCATACTGTATGTTTGTGCAAAATGCGATTTTGAATAAAACTTCAAAAAAAATCAAAAATAGTATTGACAAGCTGGAATATTTTTGATATAATAGACGAGCGGTCAAGAAAACCGACTGTATTGACGACATGAAAAGCCGATAGTTTGTTCTGTTTTTTAAGTGGGTTTTGATGATTCGATTATAATTCATTAAATGGCGGAATAGCTCAGTTGGCTAGAGCATTCGGTTCATACCCGACAGGTCGTTGGTTCAAGTCCGACTTCCGCTACCAGCTGTCCGACGTATCGGGTGGCGATTTTGGCCCGTTGGTCAAGCGGTTAAGACACGGCCCTTTCACGGCTGTAACATGGGTTCGATTCCCGTACGGGTCACCACAAGAAAAAGACATCCTATAGGATGTCTTTTTTCACTTTATATATCTTTTTTATAAAAAAGAGGAAACGTTTATGAGTAAGTGCCGGATGTGCCCGAGGCAGTGTAACGTAGACCGTAAGATTCAAAGGGGATTTTGTAGCGGTCCATATAAAACAAAAATAGCACGGGTAGGACTTCATAAGTGGGAAGAGCCTTGTATCTCTTACGGAAAGGGATCGGGGACAATTTTTTTCTCAGGGTGCGTTCTTAGATGCGTCTTTTGCCAGAATCACGAAATATCGGCAGGGCTAAAGGGTAAGGAAGTTGACGAAAAAACACTTGAGCGGGAAATACTAAAACTTCGCGATTCAGGAGCTGAGAATATAAACCTTGTAACTCCTACACAGTACGCTCTGAATATTGTTCCTGTTCTCGAGAAGATTAAAGGAAAAACTGATATTCCCATAATATATAATACCGGTGGTTATGAAAGTACCGAAACGCTCAAAAAGCTCCATGGCCTTGTTGATGTTTATTTGCCCGATATAAAATACTTTGACAGTAAATATAGTACACGTTATTCAAATTGCAGTGACTACTTTGAAAAGGCAAGTCTCGCTCTAGAGTGTATGCACACTCAGGTGGGGTATGCACAGTTTGATAACGACGGACATATAAAAAAGGGAGTTATGGTAAGACATCTTTGCTTGCCTACACTGTGCGAGGATAGTATAAATATATTGAGATATCTTGCTGAAAATTATGATGTAAACAAACTTCCCATAAGCCTTATGTGCCAGTATTTTCCTACACATAAAGCGACGGATTTTCCAGAAATAAACAGAACCATAACAACACTTGAGTATCAGAAAGTTGTTGCGTTTGCTAGGGAAATGGGTTTTACTAAAGGATATGTACAACAAAAAAGCTCGGCAAAGCAGGAGTATGTTCCAGATTTTGATTATGAATAAGTTTTTTGCCTGTAACTGTAAGGAGGCTTTGTTATGGATTTGATAGAAAAGACACTTGAAAGTGAGCTAATTTATAAGGGTGCGATTATAAATTTAAAAAAAGATAAGGTATTGTTGCCTAACGGACACAAATCATATAGAGAGGTCGTTGAACATAAGGGTGGAGTTTGTGTTCTTGCTTTAACAGAAAAGAATGAAGTTTTGCTTGTAAAACAATACAGATACCCATTTAAAGAGATTTTGCTCGAAATTCCTGCAGGGAAACGTGACACACTTGATGAGCACCCGCTTGAGTGCGGAAAACGTGAGCTTATGGAGGAGACGGGAGCAGAGGCAAAAAAATTTACATCGCTTGGACTGATGTATCCGACACCCGGTTTTGCAGGTGAGATTATATATATGTTTCTTGCAACTGACGTCAGCTTTGGAAAGGCACGACCTGATGAGGACGAGTTTGTTGAGGTTATAAAGATGCCCTTTGATAAGGTGCTGCAAATGGTGCTTGACGGCGAAATTAAAGATGCAAAAACTCAGTGTGCAGTTATGAAAGCCGCACTTGTTATTCAAAAAAATAAAAAATGATTTTGTGAGGAAATTAAAATGGATGTACTTGAGCTAATGAAAAAGGCGGAAAAAATACTCATAGAAAAGGGTGCTTTTTCAGCCGTTGAAGATATAGCTTTTAAAAATCAGAAAAAGGTGCTTGATGCATTTCGTGAGTATAAGGTTGCCGAATCTTATTTTGCCCCGACGACTGGTTACGGATATGATGATAAGGGCAGAGATATGCTCGATAAGATATATGCAAGGGTTTTTGAGTGTGAGAGTGCATTTGTAAGACATTCTCTTGTCTCGGGGACCCAGACACTTGCCGTCGGACTTTTCGGACTTTTAAGACCTGGTGATACGCTGCTTTCAATAACCGGTAAACCTTATGATACTCTTGAGGAGGTCATAGGTATAAGGGGACAGGCAGGAAATGGCTCCTTAAAAGACTTTGGTGTTAATTATAAACAGATTGAAATGAAATCGGGACTTGTTGATTTGCAGGCGGTAGAACAGGAGTTAAAACAAGATAAGAGCATAAAAGTTGTATTCTTGCAGCGTTCGAAGGGGTACAAAATAAGAAATACACTTTCAGCCGAGCAAATCGGACAGGCGGCACAGCTTTGCCATAAAATATCGCCGGATGTGTTTGTAGCTGTAGATAATTGCTATGGCGAATTTTGTGATGAACACGAACCAACCTATTATGGTGCAGATATAATAATGGGTTCTTTGATTAAAAATCCCGGTGGCGGAATGGCAGAGACCGGCGGATATATAGCAGGAACGCAAAAGGCAGTAGAGCTTTGCTCGTATAGACTGACCTGCCCCGGAATAGGACTTGAAAGTGGAGCTTCGCTCGGACAAAATAAAAATATGTATAAAGGTCTTTTCTATGCCCCGCATACTGTAATGCAGAGTATAAAAACAGCTATGTTTGCTGCACAGTGCTATGAACTGCTTGGATATGAGGTTTCTCCGCTTCCCACGGAAGAAAGACATTGTATTATACAGACTATAAGCCTTAAAACAAGGGAAAAACTTCTTTCATTTTGCCGTGGAATTCAGGCAGGCTCTCCCGTTGATTCATTTGCTGCACCCGAACCTTATGAAATGCCGGGTTATGCAGTACCCGTTGTTATGGCAGCAGGTGCATTTACTCAAGGCTCGTCAATAGAGCTTTCGGCAGATGCTCCGTGTGTTGAGCCTTATACGGTTTACCTGCAGGGTGGACTTACATACGAAAGCGGAAAAATCGGTATAATGTATGCACTTGAGGGCACGGAGAATAATGCAAACCATGGCTGAAGTAAGTGTAAGACTGCCGTATAAGATTATAGCAAATTTTGGAGAGACAAAGCAGCAGGAGGCACTCATAGATTACTTTGGCTCGAGTAAACAGTTGCTTTTGGCACTTAAAAATTTCGGTGTATCGAGCGTTGAAGTTACAGATATTTACTGTAATGATAATATTAGGTTGATAGAACGGGTGTCAAGAACAATAAAAAATGCAGGTTTGAAAGCAAATTTTCACCTCTATCAAATATATAGTACTCCGTATACCGATTTTTTTGAGTTTTATTCGCAGTTTACCCAAAGCACAAGCTTTATAATGCATGGCATAAATGAAAATAAACTGATGTCCCAGAACCGAGGACAAACAGCAAAATTTTTAAGACAGTTTTCTGATTACTCAGCAAGAAAAAAGTGCGATCATAGATTTTATCTCTCAAATGGTAAATATATGGCAAATGGACATCTTATTGAAGAATGCGAGGAAATAGAAAAGATTTTGCTTATAGTAAGCCGTAAAAACGTGGGAGCGTGTTTTGATTTTGTAAGTCGTATTGTCAGTACAAAATATGCAGATAAAACACGTAGTCTTATACCTGACGAGCGGTTTTATAAATTCATAAAGTATGTAAATGTCGGAAATTTTTTACCCGGAGATTACGAGAATGCACCGCTTTATGACCTTTGCGATGAAAGCAGAACACTGCTTGAATATTTCAGTGACAGAAATTTTGATGGCACTTATAATCTGAAAATAGATTTTGAAAGATATTATACAACAAAGAATCCCGGTAAGGCTCTGTGCGACAGCCTTATTAAACTAAATGAATTTATTGGTAGATAAAAGGAAAAAGACCGTATTCCAAGAAAGAATACGGTCTTAATTTAATTAAACTATTTTCCTCTTATTATATCTCCATACTGCATTTCAAACGGAGCTTTTATGGAAAACTTCATCTGAGGATGCGGGGCTGACTGGATTTTTTCACCCGCTGCGTCTTGCATATCCTGTAAAACAAGAGTACGCATGTCCTTGCTTGGCGAGATAATTTCACATTCCTGACCACATACGGATTTGTTTCGCTGTATAAGAACTGCCCGTCCCGTGTCTTTGTCGTAGCTTTCAACTGTTGCTAAAAAAGCCTTGTCACGAATGTAACCGCCGTCTTTTGTTATCTGTGCATTTTCAATCGGCGAATCGAAGAAGTAACCTGTGCCGTACTCTCTGTGACTTACACTTTCAAGCTCATATAAGCTTTTTTCGTCAAATACATACTTGTCACCTAAAGACAAGTATCTGTCAAGCTCTTTCTTGTAGGTACCTGTAGTAACCGCCGTGTAATAGGCACTTTTGACTCTGCCCTCTATTTTGAAACTGTCAATGCCGGCACTGCAAAGTTCTGGGATGTGAGAAATCATACAAAGGTCTTTGGAACTGAACATAAAAGTACCTTGCTCGTTTTCCACAAGTGACAGTTTCTCGTCGGGACGCTTCTTTTCAAATATTTCAACATACTTTTCGCCGTCAAAGTATTCCCACCTGCAAGGTTGAGCACACTGACCGCAGTTTGCGTCCCTTCGTGAGAAGAAATTTGATAAAAGACATCTTCCCGAATAAGAGACGCACATAGCTCCGTGAACAAAAACCTCAAGCTCAAGCTTGCTTGAAATGTTTTGCCTAATAAGCTTTATTTCCTCAAGTGAAACTTCTCTGGCAAGGACAATTCTTGTAGCACCAAGAGAATTCCACATTTTACAAGCCTCGGAATTTACTGTACTTGCCTGAGTTGAAATATGCTTGTCGATACTTGGACAATGCTTCAAAGCAAGGGATAATACTCCTAAATCCGAAATAATCAAAGCATCAGGCTTTACCTCGTTTTCGAGAAAATCAAGATAGTCACAAAGTAAAGATAGGGCATTTTCGTGGGGAAGAATATTTACAGTTATATAAACCTTGACGTTTCTTTGGTGTGCATACTTTACAGCCTCTTTAAGCTCCTCGTTTGAGAAGTTGTCAGATGCTGCTCTCATTCCAAATGCAAGACCTGAAAGATAAACGGCGTCTGCACCGTAGAGAATTGCAAATTTAAGTTTTTCAAAATTTCCCGCAGGGGAGAGAATTTCGGTTTTTTTCAAAATGGTTTTACCTCTGTGTTGTTAGTTTTGTGCCTGTGAAGCAAGAATCTTGTCAATTCTGTTGGATTCTGCTATAGCAAGGTTGTGTTCGTTTAAAGTTCTTGAGTAAACTGTTACACCATCATTTCTGGTTAAGAAGAAATAATAGGGTGTCTGTTCGGGGTAAAGTGCCGCATAAATTGCTTCGTAACCGGGATTTGCAATAGGTCCGGGAGGAAGCCCTTTGTTTTTGTAAGTGTTGTATGGGTGATTTATGCTTGTGTCCCCGTGCTCAAGCTTGTTTTTGTGAGAACCGAGAGCATATTGAACAGTTGCATCGGAATCGAGATACGGGTAAGCTGCACTGTTGTTTAGACGGTTGTGGAATACCGAGGATATTTTACTGTAATCCTCGACGGTGTTTCCCTCACGCTCTATCATTGAGGCAAGCGTGATAATTTCATCAACGGTATACCCAAGCTGCTCGCAGCGGTCATAGAAAGATGTATCAAATTTTTTGTTGAAGTTTATAAGGAGCTTGTTGATTACGGAAATGGGGTTTTCATTTACATAAAAATCGTACGTGTCGGGGAAGAGATAACCCTCGAGACGATAACCGTAATTTGTGTCAAAACGATAAGGAGATAAACCGTCACCATTTTGCATTTCATCCATAAAGCGAAATTCGTAATCATATTCTTCAAGAGCTTCGTTAAATTCTTCTGCCTTAGCCATACCATTTTTTTCAAACAACTCGAGAATATCCTTTACAGAATAACCCTCAGGAATGGTAATACGCACAACCTTGTTTAACGATTTTGTCTCAGACAGAGTTTCAAGTAACTGGTCGTAGTTCATAGTCGGGTTTACAGTGTGTACACCTGCAACGTACTTGCCTGTCAGATAAGAACGTCTTGAAATACGAAACTCAGTGTAACTGCGATAAATAAATGGATATTTGATAATGCCATTACTCTCAAGTATTTTTGCTATATCTTTTGTTGTTGCACCCTCGGGAATGGTTATCTCAATGTCCACATCCTGCTTTACAAAGGCAAAGACATCGTTTGTGATTTTTATAAAGTTAACAGAAAAAAGCACGCTTGCAAGAATAACTGCAACAAGATAAATACCAAGCTTAAAAACACTGCTGCTTTGCTTTTTTTTCTTGCGTGTATTCTTTATGGGGGTATTGTCCTGAAAATCATCAAGACTTATGCTTCCGGCACTGCCTGCACCGGATTTTTCCAAAGAGTTACTGCCTTGTTCAACACGTCTGACAGATTGGGAATGAATCGGCACTGGCTTTATCGGAACATTGTTTAATTTTGTAGCATCAGTTTCTTTTAAAGAAAGCTGCTCGTAATCAGTCTTTTTTTGCTCTGAATCTTTATCCGACAGACTGTTTTTTTGTGAAGATTCTGCAGAATTTTTGTTTTTATGCATTATATTGAGTAACTTGTCAATATCATCAGAACGATACTCTTTAGAATTTTCGTTTTTGTTTTGTTTTCCGAAAATATCGTTGTTTTCCAAAACAGTAAACCTCCTTTTGTAAAAATCAAAGTGCTATATTTCCCACCTGGAACTGCTGCCTGACGGAAGGACTCCGCCGGTTGTTGTAACAGGCAAGCCTATTTCATCGCTTGTAACTTTTCCGCCAAAACGGCTTTTAACCCGTAAATCCAATATATACCCCATTGTCGAAGCCGAAAGACCGGCAGTGTATGAGTTGATTAAGACAAATAGCGGATTGTCGCTTATAAGAGAGCTTGTAAGCAAAACCAAAGAGTCAATGTCATCTTCAAGCTTCCATATTTCACCCGATGGGCCTCTGCCGTAACTTGGAGGGTCCATTATAATTGCATCGTATTTGTGACCACGTCTGATCTCACGCTCGATAAACTTTTTGCAATCGTCAACGATGTATCTTATCGGGGCATCAGACAGACCTGAAAGTGCGGCATTTTCCTTTGCCCAGGCAACTATACCTTTTGAGGCGTCTACGTGGCAAACCTTGGCCCCCGCCTTTGCGGCAGCAAGAGTTGCACCACCTGTGTAAGCAAATAGGTTAAGAACGCTTATCTCCCTACCTGCATTTTTGATTTTTTGCTCTATAAAATCCCAGTTTACCGCTTGTTCGGGGAAAACACCCGTATGTTTGAAGCCTGTTGGACGGATACAGAACTTAAGACCGTTTCTTTCAATATTCCAGCCCTTGTTAAGCTCGTCGGACTTTAAGTTTTTAACATCCCAGCTTCCGCCGCCCTTGGATGAACGTATATACCTTGCATTGTAATTTTTCCAGTCAGGATGTTTTTTTGCGTTTGTCCATAAAACCTGAGGGTCGGGACGTACTAAAATAATGTCACCCCAACGCTCAAGACGTTCTCCGTCAGATGTGTCGAGAAGCTCGTAATCGTCAAATTTATCAGTAAACCACATATATAGTCCTTTCGGTTTTGTTGTTAAATAGATAGGGAAAGAGTGTCAAAACTTCCGCCCTTTAATATGAATCTTTGTCCACTTGAGATTGAAAGCTCAAGTGTGTATAAAAACTTGTTGTGAGGATTTGAGATTTTCGCAGCAGTCATTAAAACATCTTTCGACAATGCTCTCGAACGGATTATGTCATCAAGCAAAAGCCCGTCAATAATACATTCCAACGCCTGACTGTCACTGTACATTACGGCAGACGGCATAAGAGGACAAGTTTCAAGGTCGGTATTTCTTTTAAAGTTTTCTATTTCAAACCCTGATTGCTCTGTACCGAATAAGAAATAACAATCAGTATCGGAGCTGGCTTGTACTGCACAGACATAAAGAGATATGTCGCTTATGCTTACATCTTGTGTATAGCAAAGAGCCGAAACTGCGTTATTTCTAAAACTTCCATAAAGACCATTGATATAAATTTTCGAAACGTTTTCGCACTTTTTGTCAAATGACATAATTGTACCGCAGTTGTCAAAAGTCAGATTGTGCGAAAGTATGTTTTCAATATACCCAGAATTCTTGCTATACGAAGAAAACAGTATTCCGTAGATGCAGTTTCTAACACATAAATTGCGAAGCACTCCGTCCTTACAACTAAAGATGTACAGAAAATCTCCCGTATCGTTGCCGTCACACTTTATATCACAAAACTTAAAGTTTTGTACATTCGAAACGGAAATTGCAATATTTTTAGAGTTTGAAATAATTTCAATATTTGAAAGGGTAAGGTAATTTACGTTTTCAAAACAGAACAATCCTGTTTTGTGTGATTTGTCGCAAACCCATACCCCTCCGGATATTATGATACCCGAATTGCCGTCCTTTGTATCACGGTTGTATACGCAGGCACGTTCCTTTTTGTTATCTAAGGCAAATATAAGTTTTGCCTTGGGATGAATACTTAACTTTACGTTTGAGTTAAGCACTAATGGCTTTGTGAAAACGTATACTCCAAAGGGAACGGAAATTAAATTTTCTCCACCATCAATAGCTTTTGCAAAAGCACTGCTGCAGTCGGTTTTGCCATCACCCAAAGCACCGTAGTCGATTATATTTGCCCCATATAAAAGATTTTGATTATCACTCATTTTTTGTTAATCCCGTCTAATTGTTGTTTATTGCTGCTCGTCATCTTGCGAAGCAGGAGCTGATTGTGTACTTTCTGTTGCAGTGATATTCTCGTCTTCATCTTCGTCTGTGTGGTCGTCAGCTTCTTCTTCCTTGGCAACACTTGTAAAGGAAACAATCTTTGCTCCCTCAGACAAACGCATAACAATGACACCCATAGCAGTTCTTGAGTGAACCGGAACAGTTGAAATTTCAGTTCTGATTATCATACCCGTGTCAGTGACAAGCATAACGTCGTCTTTCTCCTCGACAACGGCAATACCTGCAAGGAGACCAGTTTTTTCTGTTATCTTGTGACAGGTTACACCCTTACCACCTCTGTTGTGGATGGGGAAGTCACCAATACCTGAACGTTTTCCTATACCTGTCTCGGAAATAAAGAGGATTGTTCTCTCATCGTTCTTGTCAACGGCGACCGCACCGACAACAAGGTCGTTTTCGGAAAGGTTTATAGCCTTAACACCTCTTGCGGTTCTGCCTATAACTCTTGCGGCAGATTCTTCAAAGTGTACTGCAAGACCTTTGTGGGTTGCAAGGAGAATGTCGCTGTCTCCGTTTGTTCTGAGAACGTAGAGAAGTTCATCGCCCTCGTCAAGATTTATGGCAATAAGTCCGGATTTTCTTATGTTTTTGTAACTGTCAAGCAATGTTCTCTTGATGATACCGTTCTTTGTTATCATTGTGAGATAAGACTCCTGGTCAAAGCTTTCGATAGTAAGATAAGCCGTAACCTTTTCGCCTTTGGAAAGCTCTATAATGTTTACAAGGTTTGTACCCTTTGATGCCTTTGAAGATTCGGGAATTTCATAGCACTTTTTCATAAATACTCTGCCAAGGTTGGTAAATAACATAAGGTAATGGTGAGTATTTGCTATGATTACACTCTGCACAAAGTCCTCTTCCTTCGTCTTCATTGCGGTTATACCTTTTCCGCCTTTTCTCTGAGCCTTGTACTCGGCAGTGGGGATTCTCTTGACATAACCCGCATGGCTTATTGTAACAACGCAGTCTTTGCGTTCAATAAGGTCTTCAAGGAGAATTTCATCGGAAGATTCTTCAATGTTTGTTCTTCTGTCATCACCGTATTTGCGTGCAATTTCGAGAAGCTCGTCACGTACAATGTCGGTAACACCAAGCTCGCTTGCAAGGATACCTTCGAGTTCCTTAATCTTCTTGTGGATAGCATCAAGCTCTTCAAGAATCTTGTCAATTTCAAGACCTGATAAACGTCCGAGAGGCATCTGCACAATTTCAGTTGTCTGAAGCTCGGTAAGCTCAAAACGCTCTGCGAGCTTGACCTTGACCTCAGGAATTCCACCCGGAGTGAAACGTATGATTTTGATAACCTCGTCAATGTTGTCTATTGCAACCTTGAGGCCCTCGAGTATGTGTGCTCGTCTTTTTGCTTTTTCGAGATTGAACTTAATTCTTCTCTCAATAACCTCTTTCTGATGGTCAACATAGTGCCTGAGAATCTGCTTGAGGTTGAGAACTTTCGGCTCGCCATTTACAAGGGCAGTCATATTTGCTGCAAATGTATCCTGAAGCTGAGTCATACTGTATAACTGATTGAGAATTACAGTTGCATTTGCATCACGTCTGACTTCAATAACAATTCTCATACCGGCTCTGCCTGATTCGTCTCGTATGTCGGTAATTCCCTCAATACGCTTTTCCTTGGCAAGGTCGGCGATTGATTTCACAAGCATACTCTTGTTTACACCATAAGGAATTTCCGTAACTATAATAGACTCCTTGCCGTGATTTTCTTCTATGTCAGCCTTTGCTCTTACAATAACTTTTCCCTTACCTGTCATATAAGCCTGGTAAATTCCGGCAGTTCCGTGGATTGTGGCATAGGTGGGAAAGTCAGGTCCCTTGATAAACTGCATAAGCTCAGGGATGTCACAATCTGGGTGGTACATAAGGTGTATGGCTCCGTCGATAACCTCTCTTAAGTTGTGTGGCGGAATGTTTGTTGCCATACCAACAGCGATACCCATAGAACCGTTTACGAGAATATTAGGAAAACGTGACGGAAGAACGACAGGCTCTTTTAATTTGTTGTCAAAGTTTGGTTGGAAATCAACAACATCCTTATCTATGTCAGCAAGCATTTCGTCTGAAATTTTTGCAAGTCTTGCCTCGGTGTAACGATAAGCTGCAGCACCGTCGCCATCTATGTTACCAAAGTTTCCGTGACCGTCAATCAGTACATACCTCTGGTTAAAGGGCTGAGCAAGACGGACCATTGCCCCATAAACCGAGGAGTCTCCGTGCGGGTGATAATGACCGAGCACGTTACCGACGGTTGTAGCGGATTTTCTAAAAGGTTTTCCCGAAGTAAGTCCGTCCTCGTACATGGCGTAAAGTATTCTTCTGTGAACGGGCTTTAAACCGTCTCTTACGTCCGGAAGAGCACGGTCAACGATAACCGAAATGGCATAATCTATAAATGACTTTTTAACCTCCGATGATATTTCAACCGCTGTTATGTTTTCTCCCTGAAATCTTTCGTCCATTTGTGTTTATCCTCCATTGCTTGTTGTTTTACATTTGACGAAGGCATAACATCTACCTTACGCAAAATAATGATTTGATTTATTGGATTTATTGATTTTTGTTGTTTAACTGCTCTTCATAAGCATCTGCTCTTTGTTCGATTAAAGCTCTGTTTTCCTCTGCAAGCTTAAGCTTTTCCTTTGCAAGTCTTTTTCCCTGAGAGAAAGAACGGTGAATAATCATAGCAACATCGTATTGACTGTCTTCAAAGTAACTGTCAAGCTTGAAGCCGTTTATGACATCTGTCATCTTTGTGACGGTTTCAAAGGTGACAAATCCTGTTGCCTCTATCTGTCCTAACTTCTGGAATATTCTTAAAGCTTCACCTGTCTTTATGTCAAAAATACCGTCGACATCTTTTTCGTATAATAGACCGATTACATCAAGACGTTGCTCAAGAGCAAGAGTCGCATCGCTGTAAACGTCATTTTTTATATCCACATAGTTTTCGTGATTAAAGCTTTCAAGAGGCGGTAAAATGTAGCAGATTTCAACATTTTCAATTTCTATATCAGGCTTTATTCCGTAGCCGTTGTAAGATTCAAGATTTTTGTCTAAAATCTCATAAGTGGTTATAGTGATGTAGTCGCCGTTACGAAGTGTGTATACTGATTGACCTATTGACTTTCCGTATGTCTGTGTTCCGACAACCTTGCCGACATCGTGAGTTTTAAGAATGTTTGTAAAAAGCTCTGCAGCCGATGCAGTATTTTCATTCACAAGAATGGTTACGCTTTTAAACTCAGCTTTGGGAGTTGAAGAATAAATCGGTTCGGGCTTTTCAAGACTTTTGTCATTGTGATAACAGAGAATGTCTCCGTTTTCAACAAAAACTTCAGCCATTGTAAGAGCATATTCCAGTGAGCCACCGCCGTTGTCTCTTAAATCAAGCGTAAGATTCTGCGTCCCGTTTTCGCTCAGGCTGTACATAAGCTCCGTAAACTTCTTGTCGGTGTCGGTACCAAGGAAACTTGCTATGGCAACATAAGCGGTTTTACCGTCGTCAAGCAAAGTATAGTTTATCTGGTTCTGAGTCATTGTACCTCTCGTGAGAGTGAAAGAGAGCTTGTCCTCACCCCTTAAAACGACAATTTCGCTAGGTGGATTGTAGTCGTCATATCTTCCGTTCTCATTTTTTGACGAGAGAAAAATGTAAGGTGTTTTTAATATGTTCATAACGGATTTTTCAGGCAGTCCGTCAACCTGATATCCTGCAACGCTGATGATTTTATCATCTTTCATAATGCCGGCTTCCAGTGCCTGAGAATCGTCAAGAACCTCTTTGACATAAACACCGTCGCCCCTGTCCTCAATCATAATGCCGTAACCTGTGCTTGCATTATCAACATTCAGGAAGTTGGAGGATTTTTCATGATAAGAGCTGTATGGGTCCATAGTACTGAGCATCTGGTTTATGAGATACTTAAACATGGACGGATTCTCGGTTAGTATTTTTTCAATCATTGCATCCTTTACCTGTTCTTCGGTAAATTCGTAAAGATGCTCGGATACATATAAATCGAGAATCTGGGAAAACAGCATATAGTAATAATTGTTGAGTATAGATGGTGGAACAGAGCCAAAATCGTCGCCGCCAAAGTTTTCACTTTGCTCGGCAGTACCGGCTTGTTCTTGCGTGGCAAAGACTGTAAGCGATGATGTAAGTAATATGGCACTTAAAATTAATGCCACAAGCTTTTTGAATAACATAATAATCCTTTCTATCTTTAACAGATGGCTGTGAGAACAAAATCTGTAACCTCAGCTAAAATTCCATTTACTTCTATCGAATAAGAAACGTGAAGCGTTCCGCCATTTTGCGTAATGTTGTTTTCAACGCACTGCGTGTCAAGACAAAGTAAAAGTGGCGATTGATTTTCGTTTTGCTCGGAGGGGAAATCTTCAAATAACGATTCGGGAAGAGCGACGTAATTTCGCTTTCCGTCTTCAAACATAAGCTCGCAAAAATCGTCCTGCTGACCGCTTAAATGAAGTGAATTTCCAAAAACGTACATACATATGGGAGAAAAGTCTCCGTTATACCGAATGATAACTCCGCCATTTCCGTCAGGCTCAAGCGTTCCTGCAACGGTATATTCTATTTCCTTTGTGCAGGCAGGAATTGAGGAAATATCAAAAATATCGTTGTCACTCTTTATGAACTCTTCAAGAGTTTCGGGAGAGAACTCGCCCTTTTCGGGGTCTGCGGTTATCTTTTCTGTAGGAATTTCATTTTCGGATATTGCCTTGTCGTCTTCGTTGAATACCGCACTTCCGTATATGTTGGAAAAAATATAGTCACAGCCGAAATAATGCTTGCCCTTGATTTTTATAGATGCATCGACCATACTGCCTGGAAATTGAATGTCCATTAAAAGTTCCTTTACCTGATAAAAGTATATTTGCCTATGTCAATTTTCTGAACTCCGTTGATGCTTTCGCCGAGGAATAACGACGCTGTCTGCTCAAAATTGTACGTTTCGTCGCTGACAAAGAATTCATCCTTGCCACACTTTTCGCGGCTGAGAAGCTTCTTTTGTGCCAGATAATCCTTTAATGCAGCAGCAGCTCTTTCGCCTGAATCCACGATGTCGACCTTGTACCCGAGGATTTTTTCGGAACACTCGGAAATTATGTCCTTGATGAGCGGATAGTGAGTGCAACCGAGAATTATGACATCGGGACGAAAATCCTTTAGCTTTGAAAGATACTCTTCGGCAATTATGTAGGTCGCCTTTGAAGAATGAGTAATGTATCCGTTTTCAACAAGAGGAACAAACAGAGGGCAGGCAACGGCCTGAAATTTAGCATCTGGACAGACAGATGAAATTTTTCTCTGATAAGCCCCGTTTCTGACTGATGCAGGCGTTGCAAGTAAAGCGATTCTCTTGTTTTTGGATATACTGCACGCAAAAGATGACGCAGGATTAACAACACTTATAATCGGAATGTCGAAATTTTCCTTTAAGGCGTTGATTGCTATTGAACTTACAGTTCCACAGGCAACAACGACAGCCTTGATTCCAAAGGAGGCCAGGAAATTCAAATCGTCAAGAGCGTATTTTGTTATAATTTCGTCAGAACGAGTGCCGTAGGGAACACGGCCTGTATCGCCAAAATATATAAACTTTTCCAAAGGAAGAAGCTTTCTTAATTCTTTGACGGCAGTAAGTCCGCCGAGACCTGAATCAAACACGCCGATAGCACAGTTGTTTTTGTTCATCTGAAGTAAAAATCCTCTCTGAAAACAAGGTTGTGTTTTTGTGTAAAAAACAAAGAATAAATCAAACTGTTCCTGCAAAACAGCAATAAAGGTTACATTAAAAAATTATCAAAAATATTATACCATAAAATTATGATTAAGTCAAATAAAAATGTGGGTAAAAACAGGTGTTTTGTATTTTTTTTATTAACCGAATAAAAAAATCTTGTAATATAGAGTCAAATGTTGTATAATAAATAATAAAGAATGAATTTTATTGAAATTTGCCAAAGTTTTGGTGGTAGAAAAGGGCGTGTAAAAATGAGTAAGGATATAGGCATAGACCTTGGCACTGCGAATGTCCTGGTGTATGTAAAGGGTAAAGGCGTAGTTCTTGAAGAGCCTTCGGTTGTTGCAATAGATAAAGAGAGCGGAAAGGTGCTAAAAGTCGGAAAAGAGGCACAGCTTCTTCTTGGAAGAACACCTGGAAATATACTGGCGGTAAAGCCGCTTGAGGACGGGGTTATATCACAGTACGATGTAACAAGAAAAATGCTAAAATATTTTATACATAAGGCTGTTGGAAATTACATTATAAAACCACGTGTGATGGTTTGTGTTCCGAGCGGAATAACAGAGGTTGAGGAACGTGCAGTGTGCGATGCAACTCTGGCGGCAGGGGCGAAAAAAACATATCTTATTGAAGAACCTCTTGCGGCGGCAATAGGGGCAGGGATAGACGTTTCAAAGCCGGACGGAAATATGATAGTAGACGTTGGCGGCGGAACGTGTGACGTTGCAGTTATTTCGTACGGACAGATTGTTGTATCGGAATCCATCAAAAGTGCAGGTAATAAGATGGACGAGACGATAATCAAGTATATAAGATATAAATATAATGTGCTTATAGGCGAGAGAAGTGCAGAGGATATAAAGAAGCAGATAGGCTCGGCTTGGCCTCTTGATAAAGAGTTTATTATGGACGTCAAGGGAAGATGTCTGTCTGAAGGACTACCCAAAAAGATAACGGTGAATTCTACTGAAATAAGAGAGGCACTTGACCCCATTGTAAAAGCCATAGTAAACGCAGTTCTTCACGTAATAGAACGCACTCCGCCCGAACTTGTAGGTGATATAAGTGCAAACGGAATAATTATGACCGGCTCCGGAAGCTTGCTTTACGGACTTGACAGAATTATAGAACACGTTACGGGTATACGCACTTTTGTTGCGGAAAATCCCTCAACGTGTGTTGCGGTGGGAACAGGACGCTCGCTTGATAATATGCAGGTGTTGCAGGAGGGAATAGTAAATATCTCACGTCGCAGAGCACAGAGGTTGTGATAAACTTTGAAAGGACATACTTCTCCAGTGTGTCCTTTGATTGCTTTTGCACCGAAAAATTTTTAATTTGTAATTTTTTCTGAATAAGGAGAAAACACATGTCAGTAAAACAAAAGGAACCAAAAAAGATTTTTGAAATTGCAATACAAGTATTTTCACGCCTTTGCGTTGTTGTAAGTCCTGTAATACTGGGATTTTTGTCGCTTTTACTTGCTTACGGAAACTATAATTCTGATATTTTTGTAAGCTACCTTAAAAATCCGACAATACTTTTGCTTAATATCCTGCCGGTTTTTCTGATAATGATTTTGTTTTACGGAATAACGGGAAAGGCGTATGTGGCGTTTGCAATAGACAGTGTTCTGGTGCTTGGTTTTTCGTGTGTTAATTACTACCTTTTGAAATTCCGTGACGACCCTGTGATGTTTTCGGATATAGTCTATATACGTGAAGCGGCACAGATGGATGATGTGTATGATATGACACCGGGTAAACGGATAATTTTTTGTGTGCTGATGGCAGTCATTGTAACAGTGATACTGTTTCTTTTCAGAAAGGTAAAAGAAATTTTACCCGTAAGATTTTTGTGTGTTGCACTTTGTGTTGCCTGCGTTTTGCCGCTTGCAAAGATTTATTCAGATAAGACGGTTTATGAGCAGAAAACACAAAATTATGAATGTATAAACAGATGGTCGTCAACACAGGTGTATATATCAAAGGGTTTTGTTTATCCGTTTCTGCATAGCATTTCCGAG
This sequence comes from Eubacteriales bacterium, assembly GCA_045631825.1. Taxonomy (GTDB): domain Bacteria; phylum Bacillota; class Clostridia; order Oscillospirales; family CAG-382; genus UMGS1387. The sequence continues at coordinate 18,697 of JAZQVQ010000240.1, forward strand.
GCTTTTCCGAAAAAGCCCGAGGGGTATAGTCAGGAGCAGGCAATAGAAATACTTTCTCAGTTTGAAGATGGTAAAATTCCCGAACAAAAGAGAGTTAATGTTATAGCGATTATGCTTGAAGCCTTTTGCGATGTAAACTTGCTTGGAGTTGAGAATATACCACAGGACGTATATAAGGTCTGGCATGATTTAAAGCAGGAAAGTTATTCAGGGAAACTTGTTACAAATATATTTGCCGGAGGAACAATAGATTCCGAAAGAACGTTTCTGACAGGATACCCGACACTTGAAAATTATAGAAAAAACGTAAATTCGTATGTGAGATTGTTGTTGGATAACGGTTATTACTGCGAGGGAAGTCACCCTTGCTATCAGTGGTTTTATAACAGACTTAACGTAAATAAATATCTTGGATTTGATAAATACCGTTTTAGCGAGGACTACTATCTTAATCTTTCAGGACAGTACGTTTCACCCGACTCTGTTGTGTTCCCTGAAATTTTAAGCTTTTATAATCAGAAAAAGAATGATGAAAAACCGTACTTTGCATTTCACGTGACATATCAGGGGCACGGACCTTACGATTCCGAAAATCTGGGATGGGGAGATGTTGGGTACAGTAATGCCGATATATCTGTCCAGTCCAATAATATAATGCAAAATTACCTTGGTTCTGTCAAAAACACTCAGGAAAATATAAAAATAATGCTTGATACATTAAAGGACGATGAAAGGGCAGTTGTGGTTTTGCTTTTTGGCGACCATAAGCCCTGGCTTGGTGACGGAAACAGCGTGTATAATGAACTTTCGGTAAATCTTGACGTTTCAACAGAACAGGGATTTTATAATTACTATTCAACAGAATACGTAATCTGGGCAAATGACAGTGCAAAAGAGATTACCGGAAATGATTTTACGGGAGAGGGAAGAACCATAAGCCCGTGCTTCCTTATGAATGAACTGTTTGAGCAGTGCTCGTGGGAGGGTAACTCGTATATGAAACTTGCGTCTGTCGCAAGAGATGTAATGCCGGTCATAAATAATGTCGGCTTTGTGGATGCAGACGGTGCTTATCATAACGGATATTCTGATATGACACAACAGCAGGAAAGTGCTTTGCGTGATTTTAAATACGCTATGGCCTACAGGTCTGATTTTTGCGAGGAAAAGTAGCTTTGTCACTTAAAATTTACAAATTTGTGTTGACAAAAAGCTTTAACTGTAATATAATTTGATAAATTATGTTTGTCCGGTAAGGAAAAAAAGTAACCAGAGAACGTGCACTCAAGAGAGAAGGGGCAAAGCTGAGAGCTTCTTTGTGCTTGTTTTGGCGAATTCCGTTTTCCGAAGATGGACTTGCGTGTGATGAATACGCCGTGTTTTCGCGTTAAGAAAGTAGAGTAAAACACAAGGTGGTACCGTGTATTATATGCACCCTTGAGATTCTTTGAAATAGGGATCTTTGGGGTGTTTTTGTGTTATTTTAATAAACAAAAAACAATTTTGGAGGAATTTTAAAATGCTGGATTTAAAATTTGTCAGAGAAAATCCCGATATCGTAAAACAGAATATCAAGAATAAGTTTCAGGATTCAAAGCTTGCTCTTGTCGATGAGGTAATAGAGCTTGATGAAAAGGACAGAGCACTCAAAACAGAGGCAGAAGCAATAAGAGCTGACAGAAATAAGTACTCAAAGCAGATAGGCATACTTATGGGTAAGGGCGAAAAAGAGGAAGCCGAAAAGATGAAGGCTCTTGTTACTCAAAGTGCGGATAAACTTGCCTCTCT
>JAZQVQ010000241.1:0-11038 GCA_045631825.1 Eubacteriales bacterium
ATTCTTCTTTTTGTCTGCCTAATGATTTCTCTGTTAGGAGCAAATACAACAGCCTTTTTGCCATCATCGTTAAAGATTTCTAACAGTCTTAAAATAAGGAATGTTTTACCCGTTCCGGTTGCCTGAATAGCACAGCACTTATTTGACTGTTCATAAAACTCCAATATTTTTTTAATTGTCTCTACATTATGGGGTTTTAAATCGTGCTCAACCCTCTTTATCGTATTCATAAAATCATTCCTTTCTTTGTTTTTCTACTTACGACCAACCGTAACCAATATGTACCCCCAATAGAAAATTGAAAGTATTGGATAAAATATGTGTAACACTATTGTGCCTATTACCACACCAAACCAATTAATTTTTCTCCATACGTTATGGTTTCTGACTGGATTAAAAACTTCAAAATCCAAATTAACAATGCAGGCTATTAGAAGTTCTTTAATTATTTCCATAACTATTAAACCAAGCACCAATTTGTATAGTTCGATATTCCACATTAATACCACCTCATTTTCCCAATAAAATAAGAATTTTAACTACTTCATAAATTTTGAGATTAAATTTAATACGTTCAAAATTAAAGCCCCGATGGATATGATAAACGGATAAATAAAACTTTCCATTACCTTCTCGTGCTTAATCTTTTTATATATTGGATAACCTATCAGCCACAACATCCAAAGGGCTGCAATAACAAAAAATATTATATATAATGTTGTCATATGTATATATTCTCCTTTCAAAATCACCTGAAAACGAATCTTTTATCAATCTCTCATATCTTCCCACGCTTTTAATACAAACGGGATAACTACCAGTCCGATGATAGTAATGGTGAGTACAATACAAAGCAACCCCATCATTATATCTAAAATAATATTCTTCATAAATTCCTCCTTAAAATGCTGGTTCATCGTTTCTTTTTGCCAACAATCTCGTCAAGTAACTCATAAGTTAGTATTTCCGGCTTATATTCTGATTCCTTGATATTCCTAATTACCTCTATGTAGTTAATATTCTCAATCCTTTTTAGGTCTGTTAGAAAGATTTCAGCAATCATTCGATTCGATTTACACTCATAACGCTCTCTTTCAAGTTGTATTTCAAACTGCTCAAGTCGTTGAAGTTGAATCGCACTAAGTTTTGTATTGATGTCACGTTTGTAATGTCGCACATCAAGTATTTTTTGGTTATATTCTCTTTCTAAATAACCCATACTGTTTCGATTGCCTCATTGAAAAATTTAGATATATCAAATCTGGATTTTTCTAATTCGGTTTCCACATATGTATATTCACCAATATTTTCGCAATCTTGTTCAATATTTTCCGTTTCGTCTTCAATTTTTACAACCTGCCAATTGAACTTTTTAAGAGTATTTTTAAGGTTGTCTCTATAGTTTATGGCTTTCTTTTCTTCTGTAAATTGCAAAGCTCTGTTGATATTACTCACACTTGTCGCCACATTCTGAGAATTTATGCCTATATAAGTATTTCCGTTTGAAATTATGTACATTAACACACAACCTTTACCTTTTTATTACGAGCAGGTCTGCTTAATTCATCTTCATAAAGATAAGAAATTTCCTTTGCGATATGATAACAGGCAGAATCAGCACGTCCGGGACGAAGCATATCACACTTAACATAATTGTTTGCCTGTGCAATAAGAATGTTAGGCATAACTTTTTCCAATGCCTTAACCAATATCATTTCATCAGCGGTAGAATTTTCTTCTAAAAACGTTGATAACCCTGTAATAATTGCACTCGAAAGAGAATGCTTGTCACCATACCAAGCGTTTCTTAATATACGAAGCACCTGCTCAACTCTACCCATACCAAAAGACTTCTGCATTTTTACAAACTTACTAACAGCACCAATAAGATTGTCGTCTTTCGTTCCGTTGTTTTTGTTATATTCAAATCGATATTTTTTGAACATAGCAACCAATTCCATAGCATCTTTATCTTTTTCTTCAACTCTGCCGTGAAATACCTGATTTGCAGTAAGCTGAGTTCTGCCAGTGTTGAGCAGCACAAAACGATAGCACTCCTGTTCATAGGTCAGACCCGTCAATACTTGACACAATATTTCCGTGTAGCCGAGCTTTTTAAGAGCCTCTATTCTATGCTGTGCATCAATACCCCAGAATTTTCCGCCTCTAAAACTTACAAGACCAACACCCATAATATCCGGCACGAAGTTTTTAACCATCTTATTGACTTTTGATGGTTTAACTTCTCTCTGATATTCCGCAAACTCAATATTATCAAGCGAAATCTTCTTGAGTTCTAATTCGGGTAACCTTTGTACTACTTCTTTCTTTGTAAATGGATTTTTCATAAATTATTTGCCTTCCTTTCATAATCTTGAATATTCTTTATAATTTCCGAAGTTTTGAGTGCAATAGTGCTACTTAAACTCGGTTTATTACTCATATCAGATTCAATTTCTTTAAAGGCATTATCCTTAAACTTTGTAAGCCATTCATCCGTGTCTATCTGAATATTGTTATCTTCAATATATTTAACGGCATACACATACAATGGAAGATTTATGTTATCTTCTTCAATACCACTATCTGTTGCGATTTCTTTATAGAATAAGCAGTCATCAAGCATTTCTTTTGTGCCACTCTGCTTGTACCACTCAACCATTTCGTACAGCTTGTCCTTACTAAAATTGGAGTAAGGGCTGTCTGTTGCTAACATAAGACACTGAATAGCTTTTTCGTCATCAACAAAGTTCTGTGCAAACTCTTGCAACTCTACAGGAACAGATTCATCTAATACAAATTCTTCCTCAATGCTTTCTTCGATAATTTCGTCATCGTCAACCATATCAGCACAGTTTTCTGCGAGGTATTCATCAAGCATATTGTTCATAACTTCAAGACGGCTTTCAATATTACCTTTCTGTTTAGAACCTTGCATATAGATATTACGAAATGAATCGAAAATATCTTCGCCGTTTTCGTCAACCTCGCCAGTAGGAATGTTCTTTATATATGAGGTTTCTGTAATAAATTCACGTAAAAACCGAGTATAGCACTCGCTTTTATAGCCACAATCACGGAAGTAGTGATAATTAGCCATTACCACAAAAAACTCTTTGAGCTTCAAGTATTCAAGAATTTCCTTTTCTTCAGGAATATCTTTGCTTAATTCGGGCATAATCTCATCTAATTCATCAAACATCTCTTTCATCTTGTCTGTATGCTCTGTTGTAATCCAGTTTGAGAGTTTACGACATAAATCTTTATGAGATGTAACCCAGTTTTCCGCACCAAAATTTACAAGCATAAGAGCCTCGTTGATTGCTCTATCTATAGTACCCTTTTTGTAGTCGTCGTCAGTAAATCCGCACTTATTCTTAATAAACGGATGGTTAGACAACTCAATTACTATACGGGCAAACTCGGTACCCAGTCGGTTCTTGCCAATCTGTGCGTCATTCATCTTCGTTCCACTGTTATAGTCAAGAATTTCAATCTGAATATCCTCGTCAGAACATTCAAGCTTAAGTTCAACAGATACTTTGTAATTATTGATTTTTTCTTGCAGTTCCGGAGGTAATTCGGAGTATTTAAGACCTCTTATATCAATACTCTGTACCCGTCTTTGAATTTTTCCATTCTCGTCAAGTATAGGAATAAGTTTCTTATTTCTATCTCTTTTAAGAGCAAATTTTCCATTAGCAAGATTTTTTGTTTCGTAAAGAACACCATCATAATCAATCATATAATCAATGGTATTTTTCGATATAGCAAATTTGTCATTCATATAAGACTCAAATGTAGTCATCCTTTGAACTCCGTCAATAAGATAACGCACTTCACAACCATACTCATCATATTGAGTACATATTAATATAGGAAGAAAATGACCATCGTGAAGCACTCTGCGGATAAGATTTCCTTGCTGCTCTTTAGACCACATATCACTATATCTCTGTAAGGGATGATTGGTGATAAGCCTTCCGCTTTTAATATCTCTTATAATAGTTTTAATTATTTCAATCTCTGATTTAGATATTGGATTTTTTCTCATCAGAATTTCCTCCTATATAATACTCGTGTTAAATCTGTATTTTTTAAACTATTTAATATGGTTTGCATTGTTTGACTTGACATATTCAACATACTTGGCATGTCCGTTGTGTCAAATTCAAGTAGTGTTAATATTAATATCCGAAGCTGATTATTGTTAAGTGAATTAATAAAGTTTCCGACACGAAGTTCAGACAGTTCGGATACTTGTTGTTTCTCTTCTACCATCTTTTCGCAAACAGAACATCCTTCTCTATCAATACTATCTGCGGTATACAAAGCCCTTCTTTTATCTCTTTGGGTACAGTTCCGAAGTTCCGATTTCGCCTTTTGTGTAATAACTCTTGTTGCATATGTATATATGTTAGACCTTTCTGGATTGAATGTCTTTATGGCTTTTGTCAACTCGACACCTGCAAGGCTTTCAAAATCATCGTAGTCGAGTTTTGTACTCTCATACATTGATTTGAATTTGTTTTTCCATAACGGAATAACCACTCTATTTCGTATCCTATCCCAGTTTTCTTCTAATATTTCCATCGACATAATTAACACTCCGCAAATTCAATTTTTTCAATTGAAATAATTTTTCCATTTAATGGTTCATGATGGTTTGCCGTTCCGTGATACTTAACGGTATGAATAAGTGTGTTTGAATCTACTAAAAACTCCACTACGTTAGGTGTTCCAACTGTTGTATATCTGTTTGTTGGGTCTGTATGAATATCATCTTTACAATCGGCAAGTATTCCATAAAAAGTTTTTCCAGTATCCGTTTTTATTCTATATTTAGTACCTATTTCAGTTCCGTAATAAGAACCAAGTGCAATCATATAATAGGCTTCCCCATTATCTATTTCGCCTTCAGAATTGACTCTCATAAATCCGTATTCATCTGTATATCCTTTAGTTTGTATTAATTTATACTGATCGCTGGAAGTATTGGTTATTTTACGATAATCCATATAAGCTTTAAAACTTGAATTTATATCTGGCACATCATACTGTATAAAAGCCTTACAGGACTGATATCCTAATAATTGTTCATCCTTTAATTCCTCTAAGGATACATCTCTTGTAACGCCATTATTTTCTTTTTTTATACTATTAGAAAATATTCTATTACTATGTATGGGTTTAATATTTGCTATGTTTATAAACAACATCATTGTAATTGTCAAATCAATCAATATAATAAACCACTTTATTATTTCTATTAACGTTAATCTTTTTAATGTGCTATTCATTTTTATACTCCTTATGTCACTCAAATATAAATTTTGGACACGCCTTCACACAAAACGAATGAAGGGTTATCTCTCCACACTTAATAACCGATGGGGCTGCAGTCCACCCCTCAACAGGTAAAAGTTTTTTACTCCATGTGCATCTTCCGCACGAGTTTGCACAACGCCAACAAAGGTGGTCAAGGTTTTCTTTTTTATTTTTTCTTGATTCAACCTTACATGCTTTACCACAGTATTTTTGTGTAGAATATTTGGTTAAAAATAATCTTCCACAATACTCGCATTCGTTTGCTTGTAATTTTGACACTTTGGTTATCCTCCTTTTTTGTATTTTTGTTCCTGTACATATTGCAAAATAATTCCAACTATGATATAATACCTGTGCCTTATGGCAATGAAAGGAGTTGGTCTACTTGACTAAACTTTTGACCTTGCCTTGTTCTTGTAGTAATGGCAATGCGTAAGGCAAACGATTTATTACATAGCAGAACTCATACTGCTGAAGTGAGCCGCATACCAAGATAATGCGTAGTGACATTGCGTATAGGCGTTAGCATTATGCTTGACCACAGACGGTATAGCCCGTTCAAAAGAAGACCTGTGGCAGATTATGCCCCGGAATGAGGTTGTAATCAGCGTTCTTGCAATATGTACAAGTGAACAAATTTGAGAGTAAGGAAGTCTATGATGTCACCATGGGCTTCTTTACCTTTCTCACGCGTTGGATTGATTCTATGAACTCTATGAATATAATTGTTTTTGTCGGTTTTCCACGCCGACGAATCGTATTATTCTCCATCAGTTCTTCAATATCATCTTCTAATCAAGTCCCTCCCGTCAGAGTCGCTAATAGGAACCTACCACTGTGTTAAACATGGTGGTGGGTTTTTTTTTGTTTTTCCTTATTTGTCTTATTTCTCACACGACAACTACACGTTTCGTGTAGTTTTGGATAAAAAAAATATTGCTTTATGAAAAAAATTACCACTGATATTACGCCTACCTAAAAGCATATCTGCAACATTGGCATACTGCATATTTATCCCGTCAGCAAGTGTTTCTAATGAACATTTGTTGTTTTGCATTAATGTCAATATTATGTTTTTTTGATTCTCGTTTTTCATTTTGCACCCCCTTACTGAGTTTTACGACTATATAATACCACGATTTGTGTAGTTTGTCAATGCTATTTTTGTGTTTTTTTAATTTTTGTAAATTATACACAAAATGTGTAGCTTGTTCTTGTTTTATATTGACAACCTACACGTTAAGTGTTATAATAGTATTAAAGGAGTGATATCATGTTTGGCACAATTTTAAGAAAACTGAGAGAAGATTCGGGATTAACACAAAGCGAATTAGCTCAGGCACTTAACCTTACAGATGCTACTATTGGAAACTATGAACAAGGCTCAAGAAGACCAAGAAATGATACGTTGAAGGCTATAGCAAAACACTTTAATGTGTCCGTTGACTATCTTCTTGGCTTTGAAAACACTACAACCACTGATGTTATAATCAAAGATTACAAAACAAGAGTTTTGTATAATGGCGATGACAAATTAAAGATTGAAATTGCCAACCTGACAAAACAGATACTTGATAATACAGACAATACTGACACGTTAGTTATGCTTAGAGATATGTTGTCTGGTGTTTGTAAAAAATAAAACATTAAAACAGAGATCGTCGTGGTCTCTGTTTTTTTTTACAAATTTATAAATTTATGGAGAATAATATAGTGTGAGCAATCACAAATATTATTTAGCGGCTCCGACTATTCGGGCAGATTGGAGAAAATATATGAGTAAAAAAATCGAAAAAATCAAAGAAATAATTGGTGAAATCACCGAAGAACTAAATAGCCATATAATCAAAGATGATTATAAATCTTATGAACAGAAAATAAGAGCCATAGAACAATTATTGCATACTATAGCCCTTATTGAAAAAATGTGATGATAAAACTACCTCTTTAATTCTTTTATAATATCATCAAGTTTTGAGTAAATGCTGTATGTGTATGAACAATCAGTGGTTTGATATTGAATTTTGTCGAGTTTCTCGCCAATCTTCAATAACTCACAATCCGCCTTATTAAACACACAATCATTACGACATTCATCGTTAATAAAAGGACAAAAAGCCACATTTTTCACCTCCTTATATTTTTTATAAAAATTTCTAGTCTTAAATCCCATAATATTGAAAATAATATAATACAAATCAAATATTTTTAAAAGGAGTAACACTATGTTTAACAAAAAAGAAAAAGAAAAAGAAAAAGAAAAAATCCGTCAATTAAACAAAATAATTTACAAAACCCAAGCCGAGTGCATTCATTTAAAAAAACAATTAGAAGAAAAGTCTGTAAATGAACACAAGCTTTTAACAATTCAAGCACAAGAGCTCGCCCAAGAGTTTATAGACAAAAGGTACAGCGAATCACTTGCAATCCATTTTGCAAAAACATTTATAGACGAATTTCAAGATTTATGGTTTCATTTTGATGCAACAAAACCTAATCAAACATCTTCGTCAAAACAACAGTAAGTATCACGATTAGAATCTGCCATATATACTTATCAAAAATGTGTTTAGCGTATATCTTTGAAATTATTTTTTATTCATTTTAACACACATTCATACAAATTTCAACATAATTCCTCAAATATTTACAAGTATTTACTTAAACACTTCACCCCTAATATTATTTAATAACTTGTTGTATAATAAAAATATCCATATACATACCTTTCATTTATAATAAATAAAAACGGAAAGAGCGAAAAATGGATATTAAACTTATTAAAACGAGAATCAAAAAGCTATGCGAGGAACGCAACTGGAGTTGGTATCGGCTTGCAAAGGAGTGCAATGTAGAGCAAGGAACATTTGACAGCATAACAAAAGAAAAGAACATGCCATCCCTATACACATTGGAAAAAATCTGTAACGCCTTTGGAATTTCCCTTTCAGACTTCTTTGACGATGAAATTTTCCAACAAACAAATACGAAAAAACCCTTATACCTCTCACTTTGGAACAGTCTTTCCAAAGAAGACAGAGAAAGGGTTTTAATCTATATGTCGGGACTCGGAAAACAGGAAGTTTCGGAGGATATTAAAAATGAATTACAATGAGCTAAAAGTCATTGCACAACCACACCTCAGAGAAGACGACAATTTGCCGTCCAACGCCTTTTTATTACTCAATCAGTTACACATCCCATTCAAATCAAAAAGCCAATGTGAGGCTGAATTTGGCGGTAAAATGACACCGCTATACAACGCCCCGGCTTTTCTCGAAATTGATTCAGATGGAGAGAAAACGGTATATTTCAACGACAGCACGAGGTATTACAACTTTTATATTTTCCATGAAATTGCCCACTATCTATTGGGACACGAAGCCGACAGTCCGCAAAACGAAATGGATGCGGATTTACTCGCCTGTATACTGGCGGCACCATTGGAGAATCTTCCGTCTAACTTAAAATCAGCACGGGATTTAAGTTCTCTTTGCAAGATTCCGATAGACAAAGCTGAGATTTACTGGCAAGAAATAAGGGACAATTTTTCCGTACAGGAAAAGAAAAACATATGGATGTATCTCAGTTTTGGTCTTATTGGGGTAATCGTTATTCTATTTGGTTGCCTTGTTTTAAGAAACGGACACATTAATAATGCCTCTGACGAAAAACCCGTCATTAACATAAGCCAATATCAAGGTACTACGCCTATTCAAGAGGATATGAGGGTTGTTCCCGACAGTACGGCTGAAGACGAGGGAAACATTTATTACATAACATCTTCCGGAACAAGGTATCATGTTGAGGGTTGTCAGCACATTCAAGGAAAAGACAATCTGATTTCCGTTTCGTTAAGTGAAGCTGAAAAACTAAGACTTTTTCCATGTAAGGTCTGTATAAAAGAATAAAAAGTAATCCGTACCGAAATGGTACGGATTTTTCGTATTATTTACACCTTTACTGTATTCTCATTTTTTCCATCTTTGAAACAAGGCTATTTACGGCTTCTGCGTGTATCATTGAATCGGGATTATCTTTATTTTCCATGCCGAGCTTATAAGCCTCCACAAGCAAATCTCTTATATTATTAGTCTTAAACGCAACAACGGGAACGTTATCTATGGTCGGCATTATGCCGTTATCAATATCTCTTATATAATTTCCGACATCACCAAAGTATTTTTTGCCCTTTTCATCAAGAATATCAATATAGATTTTGGTAGTTTCCACGCTATCGTGTCCGAAGATAGTTTGCAGCGTTGGCAGACAATCGGGGTCAAATTGGTTGATTTGGTGGGCTATAAAGCCGAAGGTTTTACGTAGTGAGTGGGTACTGATACCTTTAATATCAAAGGCTTTTGTGGCTTTTGACAAGGCATATCTGAACTTTGCCTCCTGCTTATCCTTTTCCTTGCAATAATCCTGCATCGAGTTTATTTCCACCTTCAGAGGAAACAGGTCTTTTTGAAGATTTTCCATTGGGTTTATATTTTTAGTCTCGCAAAACCAATCAAGGTATTTCCAAACGATATCGGTAACGGAAATCTCCACAATTTTATTTGTTTTTTCCTCTACTATCGTATTGAGTATATCCTTCTTTGCTCCGTTTTCATAGTAGAAGTCACCCCATTTTAGTTTTAAGGTATCCCCTATTCTTCGAGCAAGAAGTATTTCCAAGATAAACACCATAAACCAGTCATACATCATATTTCCTCTGAAGTAGTCCATGATATTCTTTATGTCCTGCATATTTTTAAGAGCATGTACCTTTGTGGTTCCGGTCTTCTTTGTCCGTCTTGTCACATCAGTCACGAGATAATCACCGCTATCGTCGTGAAGGTATTTTAGCCAAAGTTCTGAACGGTTATTACTATATTTAAGTGTCCCTTCCTCTGCTTCGAAATCGCACTCAACAGGAAAAAACTTATGATTTTCCATAAAGGCATCAAGCTCCGTTTGAGTGAATATTTTTTCCTTAATTTCATTTTTAATTTCATCTATGATTTTTGCCATTTTTTCGCCTTCTTTCCTTTGATTTTTGCCATTTTTGATTTTTCGTGCAAAAAATAAAGCACCCTCTATATTATTCTCTTAAAGAGTGCTATATTTTTGTGTTAAAACAGTAGTTTTAAAGTGTTTTGACTGGCAATACTTCATCAAGACTATAAACTGTAACTTTAGGCTTTTTATAATCTTCGATTATTTCCAATACACCATTTTTAATGGCTCTTGTAATACTTCCCAGCGTTATCATTCCTTCAAAGAACATACTTTTCGCATCGTTCATTCTATAAAATACATCTCCAAATGCACCTATGCTTTTATCATTGCAAAGAGTAAATGTTTCTCCTTCTGAATGTATTTTTACTCGTTCAGCAAATTTATCTTCTCGACCTGCCATATACACGCCGTAAAACGCTTCGTTACAACGAAAAGCAATTACATCATCTTCGTTTAGTCTCTTTTCCAATGCTTCTGTTGTCATTATAAAACCCTCCATTCTTCCGATGAAATACACGTTTCAAAGCCGTTTTGTCTCAGTTCAGACATCATCAGACTTTAGTTTCACAAAATGACCATACTCCCCATCACCAATATACACAACTTTTCCATTCAACAATTCTTCTATTTGATTTCTTGTGATAACAGAAAACGTATTGCCATATTTTGATTGTGCTGCCTCGACTTCATCTATTTCTATCATTTC
>JAZQVQ010000242.1:0-4054 GCA_045631825.1 Eubacteriales bacterium
GCTTGAACTGCGCCGTTAATATCTACAATGACACTCCAAATGCTACCGCCTTTGAAGTTCTGCGGACTTGTGGTTATGAGCTGCCATATCTCAGCAAGTTTCTCACTCCAAGTTTCAAGGGCATTTTCGAGATTTTGAACTACCCAATTGTCACTCAAATTGATGCACCTCCTTTATAGAATTAGGGGCATACCCGTTTTTCGGATATGCCCCTTGAGTGTTGCTTCGATTAGCCCGTAATGAGAGTGAGGATTTCCTTTGCGAAAGTGATGATTACACCACCGGCAAGGGTAAGGAAGCCGTTAGCTCTCTGAGAAGGATCATGGGACTTAAGAGAAAGACCGATCTGCACGATACCGAAGCCGAGCAGAATAAGACCGATTGCACGGATAAGACCGAAGATAAAGTCGGACAGATTGTTTACAACGGTCAAAGGATCGTTTGTGCCTGCAGCAAAAGCAGTCACGGACATACACATAACGAATGCCATACAAAGCACGATGGCTACATAGGCACGGAAGCCTTTTCTAACCTTTCCGGTCATAGGCAGCTTCTTAGTTTCCTTGTTGTTCTTCTTAAAAATACTCATTGTGAATACCTCCAAATTTAATAGTGTTGATTTACTTCAAAGTCCTCATCGGACAGAAGTTCGTAATTGGTTTCTGCCACTTCGGTGTCGGGAGCCTTGTTAAAGTCAAAGCTGATAAGTTCGATAGTGGCTACATCGGACTTAACTTCGCCGTGTTTGTAAACTCCGGCTTTTCCGTCTGCGGTTAGTGCCACATTAGGGTGCTTGAGAATATCGTATTTGAAATCAAGCACGGGGCGTTCACCACGAATAAAGAGAATTGCATATTGGTTGTCGAGCATACGAACCTCGTCAGGGGTTAATAGCTCACGACCACTGATTTGGTAGTTGGTGGAATAACTACCGCTTCGACCTTCGCTCTTGCCGTAGGTGTTGGTATCAATGGTCGCCTTGCCGAGAAGTTCGCTCACATACTTGTGTGTGGACTGTTCGTTACCACCCAAGTATAGGAACTCATCACAGTTACCTACGATGCTTTCCCATTGCTTCTCAAACAAAGCCTTGAGCTGTGCCAAGTTCTGCAAAATGATACTGACAGATACCGAGCGTGAACGCATAACGGATAAGATCTTGTCAAAGTCATCAGGGAGCGAAACGTTGGCGAACTCGTCCATCAGGAAGTGAACGGGTATCGGTAAACTGCCACCGTGAATATGGTCGGCAGAATAAAACAACTGCTGAAAGAGCTGTGTATAAAGGATTGATACCAAGAAGTTAAAGCTCGTATCGTTATCAGGTATCAAAGCAAACAAAGCCGTTTTCTTTTCACCGAGCGTTCCCAACTCCAACTCATCGGTGGAAGTAAGAGCCGCAAGGCTTTCAAGGTTGAACTTCTCCAAACGGGCAGCAAGGGTGATCTGAATAGATTTCAAAGTCTTTGCCGAGCCTGAGTGGTAAGAGCGATAATACTTGATTGCGATATGTTCAGGGTTGTCATCAGCCAACTCATCGAACAAACAGTCAAGGGGAGAAGGTCTGTTGTCATCCTCATCTTCGATTGCACCCGCACGAAGCATCTCCATTACCATAGCGAAATTCTGCTCGTCAGGTGGAGCTTCATAGTGCAAATAGAAAACGAGAGCTAACAAAAGCATTGATGCTGCCGTGTCCCAAAAGGGATCATTGCTTTGAGAACCCTTCGGTGTTGTACTCTTGAAAAGGTTGGTTACAAGTCTTTGAATGTCGTTGTCGTTCTGCAAATAAACAAAGGGGTTATAACAATGGCTTTTCTCCATTGAGATAAGGTCAAGGACTTTAATCTCATAACCCTTTGTTTCAAGCAGTTTTCCAACGTCACGGACAATTTCACCTTTCGGATCGAGAATCACAAAAGAAGTGTTAGCCTGCATCAAATTAGGTTTACAGTAGAAACGGGTTTTACCTGCACCCGAACCACCACAAACAAGCGTATTAAGATTTCGTCTGTGCTTCTTGGCATTGATACCGATAGAAACATTCTGAGTCATCAGCTTGTTTTCACTTTTGGGTGCTTGGTAGTATTTCTTGTTGACGGCTTTAGCATCGCCCCATTTTGCCGAGCCGTGTTCTTCTCGCCGTCTGTAATTCCTGCGTGTTGAGAAGTAAATACCAATACCGAACCCATAGCACAAAAGCAAAACGAGGACAGTTTTTAGGCTGTCCTCGCAAAACTCTATGTGGAACGGGTTATTGAATACTGTCATAAGTTTAGGCAGTATCTCCGGTAAACCACCGCCAACTGACGGTGCAATCAACAACGCAAGCCAAACAACGGGGATAATTCCGATTACGGAAAGAATGATAGCAGCCTGCTTATCATCTTGCTTCACGGTGTTTATCCTTGTCCTTTTCGATTACATTGAACTTCTTTTTAGGGGCGTGACCTACCTTAACGATAAGCTCATCAACGGCATCCGTTGTTTTGCCCTCATTGATAAGGTCTTTTCTTTTCTCGTTGAGAGAGTCGATAACGATGCCGTGTTCATAGTCATCCAATGCTACGAAGTGTTGTCTTTCTTTCATTGTCGCTACCTCCGTTTATCGAGCCTGCTCTTTGGAGCGTTCCTGCTTCTGTCGGTAAATTTCCTCAGATACACGGGAATGGATTTCATTCATAGCCGTGCGAGTCTTGGAAAGCTCTGCACGGATCTCCTTCGGCTCTTTCTGTTTCCACTCATCAGGAATACGCTCAATGGCAAAGTTCTTGGTGTCAACACCGTACTTCTTGCAGAGCATATAGCCGATACACATAGCCTGATAACCCATATCTCTGCGACTGTACGTGTCACTATTGATAGAAAGCTGTGCGTGGCCGAGTTCCTGCGCTACGCACTGACAAAGTGCAACGCTATCTCCGATGTTCTTCTTAACAAAAAGCGTCTGCTTGTTGTTATCGTAGAACGCTCCCATATTCGGATGGGGCAATTCGTTTGCCATTTCCACGTTTACGGGAGAGGTGTCGATCATCACCGCAACGAGAGCCTGCGGATCTCGGTTGACGGTAGGAGCAGGTGTCTGTTTGCCTTTGGTCTGAGAAACATCAAAGACCTTTTTGACGTTGTAGGAAATTCCGGTGCTGCCGTCATTCTTGGCATACTCAACAGGTTCAAGAATGGAAATACTCTTTGCACCCTTGTTGATAGATACCTTTTCTTCCGCCCAATCATTGAAGTCCTTGAGCTGAGTCGCCTGCGGATACTGAGTGTAGATAAGCAGAGCATTTGCGGCAGAGTAACGATCAAGTCTTGCCTGAGTGTCAAGGAACGCTCGGAACTTTTCGCCATCCTGAACGATGGCGGTTGCCGTTTCATCAATCATCTGATACACGGCATCCTTTTCTGCCTGCTTCTTTTCTTTCCACTCATCAGGAGAAAGCTGCGGCTGTTTATAGCCGCCCTTTTGGGGTTTGAAATTGTTGGTCATTTTACATTACCTCGCTTTGTTCTTATTTTTGTTTTTCTTTTTCGGGGGTTGCTTATGGGTAGTTTGGTTGTTGCGGTTTTGGGACTTGGGTTTATCCTTAGACTTATCAAGGTCGATAGCATCTGCTTCCTTGTCCTTTTTGGCTTCAGCCTTATATCTGTCAAGTTTCTCTCTGACAGACGGGCGTTCCTCTACGGACTTGGCTTTACCCTTATCAGTGTGCATATCTACCTCTTTGGAGCTTTGCCTTGACAGAGGGTTTTTGTCTGTCTTGGCGACTTGGGGGTTTTCGTTAGATGCTCCATCTTTCTGAATGGGTTTGCCCATCGCTTCTTCCACTACCATTTCGCCCTTAGACTTGGTAGGCACTTCATTGGCTCGTTCCTCTCGTTCTGCCATACTCTTTTCAGCTTCGGCAACGATAGAAGCCTTATCAACCTTGCCAAGTTCAAAGCGATCAAAGATACGTTGGATTTTAGAAGCATCTTCGGCTCTTGCGATAATATCGACCGGAGCGTTCTCGTCTTTGCTAAACTTGTCCCTCAACACACAGTAAAGTACGCC
>JAZQVQ010000243.1:0-13327 GCA_045631825.1 Eubacteriales bacterium
TCACTGTAACTCAAATGGTGTTCTCGCATATCCATTATAACAGATATTTTAAATTCTGGCGAGTATGTTTTGAATTTTTGTCCTTTTTTTGCCATAAAAATATGCACCTCCAAAAGTGTCTAACTTTTGGGGTGCATATCAGTACAAGTCGTTTTTTTATTTAAGTTTATTGATCCATTAACCTACTATACCTGAACGTTCAATACCTTCAACGAACGAACGCTGAGCAAACAGGAATATTATAAACAACGGAATTATAACCAACAATCCGCAAGTATTTGTAATTGCAGATTCCCAGACATTTGATGCCGCAAAGCTTACTCTGAGGCTTGTCGGTACCTTTACGATATCTGTCAGCAAGGTAACTCCACTTGTTGTAAAGAACGGTGTTGCTGTATAGAATGTATCTGTCCACTGCCATGAGAATGCAAACATAAATACTGTTGTCATCATAGGCACAGACAACGGAAGAATTATCTGGAAGAATGTTCTGAATACACCTGTTCCATCTATATATGCTGCTTCTTCAAGTTCATCAGGTACCCCTCTGTAGAACTGTCTATATATAAATATATACAAACCATTCTTAAACGCAAGTCCTGTCAATGACAGCAAATACAGCGGTGTTTCGGTATTGATTAGGTTAATCGCACTTCCCGTAATCAATTCAACTATTCCAAAAACATCAAAATAACGGAATTTCATAAACATCGCAAGCAAAAGTGTATCGTGCGGAACAAGCATTGTTACAAGCACCGCCAGGAACAACAGTCCCGAGCCCTTGAATTTGAACTTTGCAAATCCGTATCCTATTATCGCACATATAAGTGTCTGGCTTAGTGCACAAATAATAGATATTCTTGCAGTATTAAACAATGCCAGAAAATACTTATTCTCTATGATGATATACTTCCACTGATCAAGTGTCGGTCTTCTCGGAATGAGTTTAACGGTTACGTCTACAAAGTCTTCCTGGCTCATAAACGATGCCATTATCTTTGTAAAGAAAGGATAGAGGATAATGTATGAAATACCTATGAGCAAAACAAATCTGAATATGTTATAAATTACTTTGCCCACAAAGGTCCATGAGGTATATTTGAGCTTCAGTCTTTGAGCGTTACTCATTTTCCCATCAAAATCAATTTTCATATCCTTACGGGACATTTTAGCACCTGTATTATTCATATCATTTCCACCTCCTTAATCACGTCTCTGGTAGAATATGAACGACGAAGCTACTGCCGACACAATTCCTACCAAGGCAAGAACTATAAGGAAATATACCCAAGACATCGCAGAGCTGAGCACTCGTGCGTTTTGTGTTGTTCCATTATAGATATCATTTATATAACGCATAACTCCGTTTGATTCTGATGTAAACGAGTCTATAACTGTATAAATCAGATTTACAAGAATCATCGGGCTTATCATCGGGAACGTTATTTTCCAGAAGGTTTCCCATCCTGAAGCTCCGTCCATCTTACAAGATTCGTAAATCGAAGGGGATATTGACTGAAGACCTGAGAGGAATATAAGCATCTGTACGCCGGAACGATTTACTATATTGAAAATATTGTTTACTATGTTAACAACGTACTCTACAAGCTCTGTACCTATTACCATATTTCCGAGCAGGTTTGTTATATCCATCGCACTGATGATTTCAGCCGATCCTGTCTCTGTTCCCAAATCCACCGCGCCTGTGCTCATATATTCCATAGCAAGGTTTGACTGGTCAATAGAATCTATAAGACCTGTTGTAAGAATAACCGGTATAAAGAATATCGCTCTGAACACGGCTCTTCCTATCATTTTCTGGTTAAGGACTATTGCCATAAACAGTGAGAATATTACGATTGCCGGTACATCAAGTACGAGCTGTTTAAGGCTTGATGTAAGCGTTCTTACGTATCCGGGGTCCGTGAAGATTGCATCCTGATAATTCTTGAGTCCCACGAAATTGAGTTGATATCCGCCGGTTTTCGGTGTCATTATGATTTCACTGAAACTGAACTGAACTGAGCTTATCAGCATTGGCAAGTAAAGGATAACAAATCCTACTACAAATGGAAGTACAAACCACCATCCTGCTCTTGCTTTCTTTTTATCAAGTGAGGCAGGTTTCTTTTTCTTTGCCGTATTTACTTTTACAGCTGTCGCCTGATTAGTCATCTATCAACACCCCTTCCATATCTCTGACTATGAAGTCCATTGCTTCAACTACTGTTCCGTCATCGAGTTTTATATCGTGGGCGTTATAGTTAAGAACAAATTCAATACCATTGTCATATGCCACTCTGACAAGTCTTGTTGACAAGTATTCGTGTTCATCAATAAGTGAATACTTTACTTTCTTCATTGCATTATTGAAGTTTGTATAAGTATCTATCATATCCTGTTTCCAGTTATCATAACGAATAGCATAATACTTATTGAATTCAGGGAACAACTTGAGTTCACTTGTATTATCCTTTGATACCATATAGTAAAGATTTGCACCATTTTCTATGGCTTTCAGAACACTATACTCGTAATCTCCGTCAAGGTTGATTGCTGTTCCTGCAAATTCTGTATATCCATGAAGAACCATTCCCATAAACGGAACTGACATACTTGTATTGATATTCATACTACTGTCAAGCGGAACATCAAGTATATGCGATGCATAACCCAATGAATAAGCATTTCCGCCGTTTACCATTATTCCGAGCTTATTGTTCTTCATATCGTCAAAAACGCTTGTTATAACGGCTTCTGATGCCTCGCGGTCAAGTGTATAATCTTCATTATGGTCTGAGTTAAGATCACTTCCGAGAGTTGCTACTGAAATGTTTGTTATTCCAAGATCCAGCAAATCCTCTTCTATCTTACCATAGAACTTAGACATTGATGCTGGTGAAATGATAAGTTTCTTATCGTTTTCAAAGCCCTGATACAATGCATTATAAACTCTGTGTCCGGCACTTCTGTTATCAAGTGTCTTTGCAGAGTCTTTCTTTGCACCAAAGCCATCGAAAGAACCAAATGTATCTACATAAGTAAAATCAAGGTCCGGATATACCCCTACGTTCTTTTCATTTGCAAAGGCTATCAAATCCTCAAGTCCACTCTTTCCCCCGAGCTTTGAAGCAACCTTTACCTTCGACGGAGCTGTGTGCTTCATTCCTCCGTTATACCAGCCTGTGAGCTTAACATTGATATTATCGATACCTGCTTGTGCAAGCTCGTTTATCATATCCTGTGTCTGCTCGAATGTTGTAAGAGGTGTCTGCACTGTTACCGGGAAACCTGCTAACTTTTCCTGCGTATTGATTGTTCCGAAGTTTTCAACATATAGTGATGTGTTTTCTGAAACATCATTTTCAGGATCAAGTCTTGTGAGTGTTCCCGTTTTTTCGAGATAATTTCTGATTTGCTCTGCCATATCGGTATAATCAATTCCGTCTCCGGATATCGGGAACACACGCATTGTATAATTGCCCACATATTTTGATTCACTTGTTACCGACCAGGTTGCAGAACCATCTTCGGATATACCTGTCAAAGAATATGTATCTACAGGCTTGGGATCAAAGTATGCATATACGGAGCTATACTTATGGACTGTTCCTCCATGTGACGAGTATATTTCAGCAAGTGCATCTCCCTCGGTATAATATGCTACAAATCCCTCTGTTGCATAGTCAACCACCTTGGATTTTTTGAACTGTGCCTGTGAATAATTCGGTATTGTTACAATTTCCTGTCCGTTTTCATCATATGACACCACAGGTTCTGTCTTTTCGCCCATACTTCTTATTGGTGCTGTTTCAATTACACCAAGTGCCGGCAAACGCATTGTTTCCTGTGTATAACCAGAAATTGCGTGGTAGGAATAGTCCTTGCCATACATTTTACCGGAAAGGTTAAATGCCCTGTCTGCTATATCTTCAAACCTTGTTATTGTTCCGGATCCGTCAGGAACAAAGGTAAAGCCTTTATTTTCGTTGCTTCCTGCTCCGAGATAAGGCAGTAAATTGAAGTTTCTGAGCTTATAGTTTGATGAATCGTACTTAATACTTCCGGCAGGAAGTGTTATTTCCAGACCGTTTTCATCCTGTTTATATTCGATGGCAAATCTGAACAGTGCCGGTGCTGCTGATGTATCTACATAATCAAGCAACGCATAGTCTTCTTCCATCATATCGAATGAATACTCTGTATTTGCCGAAATTGTTGATTCAAGAACTCCAAGCTCTCTGTTTGTTATACCCGGGTCAATAACATATATAGCGTACTTTTCGGTTACAGGCCATTGCATTGTCATTGACTTGATTTCGGATGCTGTTGCCTCTTCATCAAATGCATCATACAAAGTGAAGTATGAAACAAGCTGTCTGTATTCTCTTGCTGTTTTATCCTTGAATTTTGCGAGGATATTTTCTTCAAAACTTGATTTTTCAATCATCTTTGGCACGAGATACTTTGATGCTTCTTTACCTATTGTGTACTCAGTTCTAAGACCATCTCTTATACGCTTCATCTTAATCTGTCCGTAGCTTGCTGCATCTTTATATGAATTGAAGCTTACTACAGAGCCTGCACCATCACTGTAAGTCAATACTATCTGTGAAAGAAGCTGAGACTTTATCGAATCGTTTGAAGTTGTAAATGCTACGTCATAAGGGTTAGTCAAAAGAATCTGACCTGTTTCCTTTACACGTATACCTACTTCACCGGTCTCTTCTTTACCATATATCTCATATGGATACTGTTCTTCTGAACCAAAATAGAGTTGCATTGAGGCAAGCTTATCTTCTTTTGAAACATATCCCTGTCTGAGATAATTTATTGAAAGCTTAAATTCTTCTTCCGCGGTCTCTGCATCTGCTGCAGTTTCGGTATCTTCCGCAGTCTCTTCAGTTTCTGCATCTTCTATGTTTTCTGCACTATCTGCGTCTTGTGCAGTTTCCGTTCCTTCAAGTACCTCTGCAGTCTCCACCTGTTGGTTTGCCTCATCGGTTTCATCAGCTAGGACTACCATAGCAGGTGTTATTGCCGAAACAATCATAAGTAATGAAAGAATGTAACATATTAATTTAGATTTCATTTTAATTATTACTCCTTTCATTATACACGATATGACAGCTCAACAATGATACTGTATACAAACATTACGATCTTTCCGAGCAAGCTCGAGAACAACACGCCAATAAACATAATAAATGCCATACCAACTATTGTTGCCAGAGTTGTCAGAACGTTTTTAAAGAGAGAGTAGTCATGAATTACCATTGTTCCGAAGAACAAGAGGAACCCTACCCAGAAATACGCAACACCCATTGCAAGTGTAAGCAGTGCTGCTTCATCGATTGTTACAACATTTGAAAGCAATGTTGTAATTATAAAGAATGCTGGAAGCGGGAACAATGAATAACATGTTGCGATATAGATATCTCGCATACTTCCTTCACCCTCGAACAATGTTGTAAGACACCAGTTTGCTACAACCCAGAGCAATACCGGGAGCAAAATTGATACAATCATCACAAACAAGTTCATTTCGGTGGACTGAGGTGAAAGTATATAAGCTTTTCCTATTATACTATAAACAAACGAAACAACTGTCAATACAAGTATAAAGGTTGCACCCTTACAGGAAGCTCTATGCTCGTGCTTGATATCCCAATAACCATCAAACGGATGGAACATTGAGTGGAAGCCATACATAAATTCTTCCTTGAGCGAACGTTTTGTCTTGAGTTTCTGCCCTTCTATATTTACTTTTCTCGCATATTTAAATATTTTTGAGAGAAGTACAAGAGCAAGTATCACAACCAAAACTACCACGAATGCATACTTTTCAACCCATTCTGTTCTTATCTTCTGATAAGCTTCCGAGTAATTTTCCACTTCATATGCATGCTTATAGTAATCCATTGCTTCCTGGTATCTTCCCTGTCTGTAAAGGCTCTTACCGATACCTATATAAGACATATCGAAGTTTGAGTTTCTCTGAAGAATATCGTTCCAGTCTTCAGCAGCCAAATGGAAGTTTCTGTCTCTCTGGTTTTTAAGTGCCTTGATAAGAACATCTCCATAATCTGTTCTCTTATAAACTGTGATATTATCGTTTGTCTTATCGAGAACCATAAGATAGTTTATGGGATTTTCTTCATCACGGTTATCGTAAGCATAGTCGATAGCCTGAGCATTTGTGGTATTACCAAGCTGGCTTCCCTTATCACCGAATGCAAACAAAAGGTTACCATCTTCGTCATAAGTAAAGAACTTCTGGCGTTTTGAGTCAATGACTGTCCACGTTCCTTCCGGTCCGAGAGCCACGTCTGTTATCTTAGAAGGACCTGTTATGGAATACTCGGGTGTCATCTGTATATTTACATTGATTTCACCTGATGGAGGATAGAAACCTGCACGTTTCATTACGTCTTCTCCGGCAGGGTTGAGCATTTTAACAGGAGCAAACTCGCTTGTGTTTGATTTTGACTGAATTGCTGACAAAAGGTCATTATCTGCTATTGAGTCTGTTGTCGCAAAAACAAATCCCTTTTCATTTATATTGATATTATTAAACTCGATTGATACGTTCTTTACGGATTTACTCTTCTGCTCGGATGTCTGGAATCTTCTCCAAATCATATCCATAAGCTTAAGAGACTGTGTCTGTGTTCCTATAAATCCTGCAAATTCGCCTTCACGGTTAAGTGAAATTATACCCTGATATGTTGTAGAAGAAACAACATATGTATATCCTGACGAACTTACTGCAACCGCAACGGGTTTATAAATATGGTCATCAGGGAAAACTTCACTCTTGGGTTCACCCATTATTCTCTTGAAATCGCCGACCTTATATCCGTCTGCTTCTTTAGTTGCAAAAACAAGTATACGGTTTTTATCGGTGTCGCACACATAAAGCTCGTCATCAGTAGAGAACAAACCTTTAGGCGACAATATTTCATCGGGTACGCCCCAGTCATTTGTGAAAGTTTTAAGTTCATATGCAAACTCAAACTTATTTTCTTCAACGTTGAATTTTATCGCAACAACTCGTTTATTTTCAGTGTCGGATACATACAACATTCTATCCCATGCGAACTTTTTAACTCCGTTTTCGATATATGATATACGTCCTGCACACATATCCGTCGGGTCTGCTATAGCAACGTCAAGACCGAGCGAAGCAGAATCGATTACTTCATATGGCACATATGCATGCGGAGATGCTGTATAGTTACCATCTATATCATATGTATAGGTAGAATACGGAATAATCGCATTTACAGGGAACACTCCCAAAACCGTTACAAGACACAGTACAAGGAGAAGTATTCTTTTTAAATTTTTCATTTTTACATCTCCTCCTTAGTCTTTCATACCCGAGCTTGCCATTGTTTCGATAATGTTACTTTGGGTAATAACGAATACCGTAACCGGAACAAGCATCATGATAACGGTTGAAGCTGCAGCTGCACCACTTCGTACTATACCACCGGCAAGAATCTGCTGGATTGCATAGTTGAAGGTTTTAAGCTGTTCACTATAGATATAGATTGAAGTTCCGCTATTCCAGAGTCCCTGGAACGAGTAAACTATAAGTGTAAGCCAAGCAGGTTTTACCATCGGCATTACTATATTCCAATAAATTGTAAGTTCTTTTGCTCCATCAAGTCTTGCTGATTCAAGTACCGAGTCCGGAACTGTTGATTCCATAAACTGACGCATAAGGTAAAATCCGAGCGTATATCCGAACGACGGAACGATAAGTGACCAGTATGTATCAATCCAGCCAAGTGCCGACATAATTATGAAGTTTGACAAGGCTGATACTGTTGTATGGAACATCAAAGAATAGTATACAAGCTGGAACATTCCCTTTCTTCCGGGGAAGTTGATTTTTGTCATTGCGTATGCTGCAAGTGAAGCAAGCACAAGGTGTCCGAATGTTCCGCCTACCGAAACAAGTGCTGTATTGAATATGTATCTTGAGAAAGGTACCCACGATTCACTCATGAGTCTGAAAAGTTCAGAGAAGTTTTTGAGTGTGGGGTTATTAACGAAAAACCTTGGTGGGAACATCCACAATTCGTCAAGAGGTTTTAATGATTGTGATATTGCGTATACCATGGGCAGGAACATGAATGCTCCGAATATCAACAACAACAAATTTATGCCGAGGTCACCGCCGACACTACGGTTAAATGAACGTCTTTTTATCTTCGGTAATTTCATCTTACTTACCCACCTTCGACAACATTTTATTTACAAGAAGGTTAGCACCGATCATTATAGCAAACAGGACTGTCGCTATTGCCGAAGCGTATCCTACCTCCCACCTTTGTCCGCCATAGTCGTCAAGGTGATGCATGATTGTATGTGCACAGTAGTCAACTGACGGGAATCCGCAAAGTGCTGTAACTATTGCACCGAAACCGAATGAACCGGTTATCGCCATTATGGCTGCGAACATCATCTGGTTTTTCATAACCGGCAGGGTTACGTACCACAGTTCCTGCCATCTGTTCTTTACACCGTCAACACTTGCTGCTTCGTACAGTGACTTATCTACAACCTGGAAACCGGCGATAAATGAAAGGAACGATGTACCAAGTGATGTCCAGAGTGCTACGACAATAACAAGTGTCATTATGTAATCTGTATCCTGGAACCACAGAATCGGTGAGTTTATGATACCGAGCTTCATAAGTGTACCGTTTACCCATCCATACTGGTCACTGGAAAACAGTGTTTGCCAGATGAGGTATACCTGACCTGAGATACTCGGTGCGTAGAAAATCAAAGTTACTACTGCTCTGATTTTCGGGGTCAGTTCGTTTATGAACCATGCAAACATAAGGCTTAGCAGGTATGATACAGGTCCTGTCATTGTTGCAAAAATCAATGTATTTTTACAAGCCAGAAGGAATATATCGTCTTCAAGCAACAATCTTATATAGTTACTTGCACCTACAAAAACCGGCATTTCAAGCATATTAAACTGTGTTAAACTTAATATTATTGACACAAAAACCGGAACTACCGTGAAAGTAAAGAATACCAGGTAATACGGAGCAACCATCAGATAGCCCACCCTGTTTACTTTCATCTCTCGAAGCGTCCATTCCCACTTAGTCATATCTTTTCTAAGCTTCGGTGCCTTAACTTGTGGCTGTTGAACAGCTTTCTCTGACATTTATTTCACTCCTTGAATTATTTTCGGAATTACACCGTTTTAAACTTCGATTCCCTTTTGTGCAAGTTCTTCTTTATACTCGTCCATAGTCAGGAATCCATACTCGTCTCTCTTTCTTGTAAGCTCATTGTTTATATCATCGACATATCCGAGAAGAGCTTCCGACGGTATCTCACCATCATCTATAACTGCATAGAATGCAAAGTTTGTATATCTTGCAACGATATAGTTACCGGGAGACATCGGTGTACCCTTGAGCGATTTGAACTGCTGTTCAAGGTTTCTCTTTTCCTGTGCTGTCCAGGACTGTCCTATAAGTGCCTGGATATTGGCTGTGTTATATTTTGCGGCTGTACCCATTATCGCAACCTGTTCTTTTCCGAAACGTTCCTGTGCAGGAGTACTTACCCACCACTTGATATATTCCCAAGCTTTATTTGCCTTTACAGACTCTGTTACATCCTGATCTTCGGTAATATCATCAGCGGCGTCTCTCATCATCATAACTGCGTGAGGAGCTACAGGTGTTGTGTGGTTTATTGTTCCGTCTTCATTCTCTACACCGGGAAGCTGAACAAATTCCCAAAGACCTGCGATTTCAGGTGCGAATACTTTGAGCTGGTTATATGTTGTGTAGCTTGCGATAGCTATTGGCATTTCACCAGTTCTGAAACGGTTTGCAAAGTCAAATGATACCGGTGCACTGTAAAGTGTGAACCACTCTGTCATACGCTGGAACGCATCAAGTGCTCCGTTACTGTCAAGGTTGGTCGCAATTCCGACTGTTCTTAAGTATTCTCTATCTTTATAGTCGACCTTAGCATTTTCTCCGTAGTCTTCATAATCATAACTTGACTTGAACCATTCAATACCTGACTGGTACATATAAATTGTTGACATATTCTGCGGAATACCCATTTCCATCTGGTTTTCCGAAAGAGCTCTTATTACTGCCTCAACGTCATCCCACGTTTCAGGAACTTCGAGACCAAGGTCAACAAAGATATCTTTTCTGTAGAACAACATCTGCAAATCAAGTGTTGACGGAATTCCGTATGTTACAACACCATTTCTTTCAACGCCGTTTACTACCTTGAATTTCTTACTTGTATCGTCTGTATGTGTACCCTTAGTACCATCTTCATATTCAATTCTGTCAGGGTCAAGAACTGTAAGGGCAACGAGCATTTCCTCGTCAAACAGTTCTTCGATTTTATCCATACCATTGAAATAGTTGAGCGGAATTACCGCATCACGAATACCAAAACCAACAGGGTCTCCGTCCATAGAAACGTCAGGTCCGACACCTGCAAGTGTCGCAGGGAGCAGTGTTCCTGCTGCTATAAGCTTAAGGTTTACTGCTATTCCGCTTTCTGCTGTAAAGCTATCGTCAACCATCTGACGCATAATTGTCGCCTGGTCACGACCGGTTGTAATCCATACTTCTATAATATTGGCATCATTTTCATCATAAACTTCACTTGCACCCATTGAGTTATAGTCAGTGAAGAATGACATAAAGAACGAGCCTATTTCATATGCAGCGGACTGCAGGAAATTTGTATTTTTCTTAGGGAACTTTGCTCCTGCAGGCTGAACCTGTATATAGTCAAGCTGCAAGGGCTGAGCCTTTGTGCTGAGAAGCCATGTGCCAAGACTTCCTATATAGCTCTTGTAGTTAGAAAGGTTTGTAGCTATTTTATCCTGGTCATTGCCCATTATATCGAGAAGATATGCTACTCGGTCAAGTATAACAGTATTTTCACCTTTTTCGCCTATCTTTTCTTCGAGCATTTTGGAAACGTCATACAAAACCTTGGACTCATCACGCATACCTCTTAAAACTTCGGGTATGAGCTTTGCAAATTCATAGTCTGTATATTCATCAGGCTCTGAACCTGTTATCATAAGTATCTTACGATAGTATTCATTGAGTCGCTTCTGGCTGTTATCGATGATATTGAGTATTTCTGCCATATCACCGAGAACTGCGGAAAGCTCGAGTGTATGCTCACCCTTTTCAAGATAGAACTTGAAGTGAGTTGTTCCATCGTTAAGAGAATCAACCTGCCAGTCACTCTCATAGGGGAACTGGAGCTGTTTTGCTTCTTTAAATGGATACTCCCCATCAAGTTTTAACGATCTTGATGAGAAAAGTCCCTGGTTGATTGTCTGTTTAAATCTGAGAACGATATCGTAAAGTCCTGTTTCGGGAACTTCAAAATCGTACTTGATCCACTGTCCTGCACCTTTCCACTTATCACCGCCGTTACCGCCTATGGTATTGAGAAGTGATGCGGAAGTTGACTGAGGGTCAGTGATGCCACTTGTTCTGTCGTTCATCGCATAAATAACCTGTTCACTTGTTGCAAGAGGTGTTTCTGCGTTAATTCTGACAACACTGTCCTTTGACGGAACAGGTGCATCTTCATATTTACTTATGTACTCTTCGTATGTCTGGAGCTCTGTAGGAGCGTGGAACTTGATTTGTGCCAGCTGCAATGGTTCACATGCTGCTTCAAAAGCAATAGTATGAGTTCCTTCTGAAAGGTAGAACTGTAAAGGCTCTGCATAGAATGTTTCCGTATCGCAGATTTCCTGAACTCTCCATTCGGGAATTTCCTTTTTAACTGGACGCATTTCGTTTCCGTTAACGTCCTTTTTGAAAGTTCTTTCTTCCTTATTATAATATTGGTCCTCAACGTCAGCCCATACTCTTGTGAAATTTATGTATCTGGCTTCGTTGTAAGGAATTCTTCCGTCGATGAGCAAAATACGCTCAATATTGGAACCATTTCCTTCAATGGGGAAATACTCCACTGTCATTGCGTACATTGCAGTTTCGGGAACTTCAATAGTATATACAAGCTTACCCGTATCATCTGTTACGAGAGTTTGTCCCTTTTGTTCGTCAACAACAACCTCAACATTTGCTGTTGTAAGCTCTTTGTCGTAATCAACTGCTTTAATAACAATCTCCTCCGTCGCCTTGGGAGCTTCCTGATTTAAAGCAAGATACTCGGCATATGTTGTTGATACCATTAAGTCAGCCATTTCATCGAGCGAATTGAGTGTTCTTGTTACACCGTCGTTATCCGGATCGACAACATCAGGCTGTGCAAAAACGCCGAGTCCCGAAAAAAGCTGCATGAGCATACAAATGACCAATACCAAGGACATATATCTGCTCTGGTGTTTCGCGGTTTTCATTTGCTGGTTTCCTCCTACCTTGATTGAGTTTTTCTTGGCACATAAAAAGCACTTTTTCCCGTGTTTTCTTAGTATAATTCGATGCCGTAAAAGGAAAAAATATACCTTGTAAAATACCCTCATTTACGTGGTTTTTTGTCCTTCACAACTGAAATATCCCGAAAAAGGGCATAAAATACCTATTTACATAGACATAGTATACCAATCCCGACAAAGTTTGTCAAGAGCCGAGATTATTCGTTTTTTGGTTTTTTTGCAGGTATCAAAGTCGCGATTTTTTTATTTTTTTACAATTTCAAAAACAGTTGCGTAAATTTCAATAGTTGGTAAATGTGCATAAAAACATATGTTAAAATTTACTATTGATATTATTTCCAATTTGTCGTCCGGCGTGTTGTCTCGATTTTTGGCTACAATGCGTTATTTTTCTCAGCACCAAGAATAGTTATTCAAATCAAGTCGGTACATTTTCTTAAAAAAGTAAATTTTGTATACACGTCGGACAAATTTATATTTATACTAATTTTTGCTTATTATGTTAATTTTTTATGGATTTTTAGCCATATGTGTAAAGTAGGTTTTGTACATATTGCACAATTTTTTGCCTGTTTTTTCTACGCACTATCAATTTTGACAATAAAGTTAAATTATGTAATAAAAACCTTATTTTTACACAAAATCACCTTTTACAATCAAAACCACCAGTTCAACTGGTGGTTTGCTCACCCCTAAAAGGAGTTGCTACTGGCTTAGCCCCTGAAATGGGCACTGAAGATTTACCATCGCATTACAATCACTGGCAGCCGCTCACGTGCGGCTGTTTATTTTTGCCTACTTATTCTTGCTACCCGTAAACGGGTCGGTATATTCTTTTAGGGTCAACTGATCCTCGGCTATGTCTTCTTCCAACTGTTCGCGGAT
>JAZQVQ010000244.1:0-5659 GCA_045631825.1 Eubacteriales bacterium
TACTTGTATCCCATTTGGTCAAGCACATACTCAAACTCTTTCATAGTTCGGCTCTTGCTGATAGCATCATCAATAGCCGAGCGTGTTCTGTCGTATCGGTCAGGCATACCGGCTTTTCGCAACTGATAGTAATAAGAGTTCGACCTACCTCGCACGGGGTTCGGATCGTAGTACAATTTATATTGCTGACAGAGTTCGTCTGCGATATGCCTGAACTTGAACCACGCCTTTTCTTCATTGGCTAACCGCTTGCCGTCCACAAAGGACACGGAGTTCACAACGAAGTGACAATGCAAGTGCTTTGTGTTCAGGTGGGTTGTAACAACGACCTGAAATCTTTTGCCCCATACACGGTTGGCAAATTCCATTCCAATCTTCTGAGCAAGGTCAGGGGAAATATCTTCTTCTTTGAAACTCAGATAACCGTGATAGGCTTGTATGCCATCTTCTTTTCCATACTGCTCTTTGACTGTAATGAATTGGTCACGGGCAGTAGATGGATTGCAGTTGATACCATCAACGAAGAACTCACGCTCCGTCTTTTCCTCGTCCTTTGCATATTGAAGAACATCCGCCAACGCCTGATACTGTTCGGGGGTGTAATTACTTGCCGCCGTTTTTTCAGGATTGAGTGCGTAGTCGATTACTTGAGAAAGACGGACTGTAACTTTCCATATCTTACTTACTGCCATTTCATATCACACTTGTCAGGGCGAAGGAACTGTCGCTCCACGTCCGCCTGAAACTTGTGCCAACGCTCTGCTTCTTCCTTGAGTTTCTTAGGATCAACGAAGTGAAGGGAGTGAGCCTGCGCCGCAAGCTGATTGACATTGTTACCAATGGAAGATAACTGTCGCATAACTTCATAGAAACGCTCGTCAGGTCGCTCTTTCGGCTCATAACCTCTAACAAGCAATCTCACAAGTGCTGCTTCGGAAAGACAAGTTTTCTTTGCCTTCTTCTGCAAGTCCTGAGCTTCATCACGGGAGAACCAAAACTGCTTTTTAACAGTTCTTCTTTTCATAAGGTTCGACCTCCTTTGTCATAGAATTAGATTTGTAAAGTCGGTTGATCTGCAGGCAACACATAATTGTGATGCCGATGCAACTGCCAAGCAGCAAACCGACAAGCAAACAGATAAATTCAGTCATTGTAGACTCCTTTCTGATTTGGGGTATTAGGGGCAACCCCTAACGAGTTTTACTGTTTTGCTCCGATGGGAGTATAAACAGTCTGCTCGCTAAGATAATGCAGACATTTCGGGTTGCCCCGATTTCTTGAGATTAACGCTCCGCTTCTTTTGTTTTAGGCTTAAAAGGAATAGCAACTATTTCATCGTTTACCTTCGCAAAACGCTCAGGGTATTTGAATTTCTCACGGTATTTATCCGCAAGTTCTTTCGGTAAACTCAAAAACTTTTCGGACTCTACCGGAGCGTAGGCAATGAAAAATGTTCCCGCCATAATCTCGATCATTTCACGAGAATTATCTTCAAGACAACACTTTTCAATCTTCCATCCATCTTTGCCGCCACGTTCTGCCGCCATATATTGTTCAAGTCGGACCATCAAATCTTTGCCGTCAAGCGAAGATCCATAGATGGAATAACCGCCCATATTGGGGATGAAAGCCTTGTTGTTACTGCTGACAACATAGGTTCTTGATTCTTCGCTATACGGTTCGGTGAAACTATCCGAAGTAAAAGTGATATAGCCTTTCAGGTGTTCTTTGCCTTTTTCTTCTGCTTCTCTGAAGCGTTTCTTGAGTTCGTTATAACTCATTTCAACCTTCTCCGGCTCTGCATAAATTGCACGGTTCAAAGGCAAGCCAATGAGTTTTCCTTCCTCATTACAAATGATGGCAATTTCATCTTCAAATGGCATATATTCTTCAATGCTGCCACCGACAACCGCTTGCATTGATTCCAAACTGTCGTCAATTTCAATTACTTTTGGGTACTTTTCGGGTTCGACAAGCAAAACCGAAATCTTGTTTGTGTCATTCATCGTTGAAAACCTCTCACTTAATTCGCATTTTTCGGGTTCAAATTCGACTTCCTTAAAGCCGATGCTATCGCAATAATGGAATTTGCTTGAGCCGTCCTGCTCAATGACTTCTACAATATCGGACTTGGAAAGTGAACGTGCTTTATAGTTTGTGGGGTGATTTCTATTGAACATCACATACACATCTTCAAGCGATTTACACTCAACTTCGCCCTCAAAAACCTTGTCATAGATGGTACTGTCGATAGCGGAAGTGCCTTGCCATTTCTCAAGGTTCTCATAACTTGCGAAGCCAACGTTGTTGACATCACGGCTCATATTGACTTGATAAATTCGTATATTCATCGGTCAAAACTCCTTTCTTTAGATTTGGAAATTCCTAATTTCAAACACAAAAAGTCGTTGTAATCCTTTCCGCAATCGGGTGGACTATCAACGACTTCGTATCTGTCAGACAGTTTAATTCGCAACACTTCCGTTGCGGTTCTTCCTGCCTTATCTCTGTCGAAGTGAACAAAGACTCGTTTGATTTCGGGATGGCTTTCAAGATAGCCGATCACCGTAACGGGTACTTTGCTTTCTTCGATTTTTTGTTTTGGTGCATACACGCCCGCAAGGGAAACAAGATTTTCTTCCTTCCATTTGCCGCCGTTCAGCTTGAGTAAAGTAGCATAAGACAGAACATCTATCGCACACTCAAAGAGGTGGACGTCCGTTTTGTTTGAGCCTTCAAGACGGAAAGAATAGTGCTTGTCGCTACCTGAAGCATCACCCATAACTCTTGAATTGTTGGTGGCTCGGTATGCTGCATAGCGTGGTTTTCCTTTCTCGTCCTTGCCTACAAAGATTGCATTGTGATAAGGTAGACTCTCAAAAATCAGTCCCTTTTGCAAACAGTAGTTTATGATTTCATAATCAATTCCTCTGCCAAAAAGGTACTCGGTTATCACATCGTTTGTCTTGCTTTTCTCAGGCAACATAAGGACTTTGGGAGCGTGTTCTTTCGGTGGTTGGCACGGAATAGGAAGGGTGACATTACCTCCCATAATCGTTTCTACGGCTTCTACAAAGGAAAGACCTTTGACCTTCACAAGATAATCGAGGGCAGTTTTGCCCCCGATACCTTGCGACCACCACATCCATTTTCCGTTTGAGATCTTCAAACTATCGTGGGTGCGGGTTGTGTAGGTGTTACCCGAAAACTTCACAAGCTCGTGTGGTTCGTAGTTTCTCAGGTAGGTCAGTAAGTCCATCCGCTTTGCTTCCGTAATGATTTCCGGTGCAATATACGGCATCAACTTCACCTACTTTCTTTTTGCTTGTCTTTCATTTCTTTGACTGCCTTTTTAGCGGTGTCATCAATAGAGTCCTTGAGCATCTGCATTTCGCTGACATCGGTATCAAGCCATTCCTGATACATACGGTCAAGGGGATACTTCTCACGGTTCAATGCTTTTGCTTCAGCAGGTGTCAAGTTTTCCTCACGAATAATCGTCACCATATTTTCTTTCGTGACTTTTTCATAGGCTCTGTCAATGACTTGTTCAGGTGTCATTCGCTTGAGTTCTTCGATGAAAGCATCGTACTCAGCCTGCACCTTTTCATAGAGCAGTTCGTTATAATCGACTGCCATACACATCAACTCCTTTCATCGTTCACGGTCTTTATTCTTCGGTGTGGGCGCTTCATCACCCTCGTCAGGCTCACCGCCGACTATCTCGTTCTCACGCTTATCCACATTGAGAAGTGCGTTCAGTTCGTTCAGTCGTGCGGTTTTGGTTTGCAGTTCTTCTTCCTGATTGAACGGCTTGCAGACGTCAACCTTTGCGGTTTCAAACTGCTTTTTAGTGTTCTCAAGCTCTTGCTCGTTGATTTCCAAACGCTTCGGTAAACCCTCAAGTGCATTATCGAAACGAGTGATATTACCAAAGGTATCCGTACCAAGTGTTACGGGATAGCCAAGCTCACCCTTGAGTTTTACCTTGTATTCCTTTGTGAAGGTTTCAAAGTAAAGTTCCATTTGGAAACCACGATACTCACCGAGAGGAATAGGATCAGGACTTGTCATAGCCTGACAAGCATCAAGGATTGCATTGCCGGCATCCGCTTTCTCGGAATAAAAAACACCCTTAACCGTCATACCCACAAAGGTATCATCACTCGGTTTCGGGTGTTCTGCCACACGCTCTATGTCGGCTTTCAAGCTCTTAATTGTTTCGGTTCGTCTTGCTATATCCTGCGGATAAAACTTGATTATCTTATCCTCAAGGGCATATCTTTCAGAGAGGAAGTTGGACTTGAGCAGTCGTAATTTCTGCACCTGAATATCCAAATCCATCTTTTCTTTGATATGCGGATTACCCGTAGCAAGCATCTTGATTTCTGCATAAGACAGAGCCGTTTCGTCTATATCCTCGCAAGATCTAACGGGTGATTTGCTCGTCATAATCTGCGAAGCAAACTTCTGCTTGCCCTCTACAAGCTGATAGAGATAGGCATCAAAAGTTTCTTCGGTAACGAAACGGTAAATATCAACTTCGGGGTTTTCGTTGCCCTGACGGATACTACGACCTAATCTCTGCTCCAAGTCCGAAGGTCGCCAAGGGCAGTCAAGGTCGCTCGATGCAGCAAGTTTATTCTGCACGTTAGTACCTGCACCCATCTTCTGAGTGCTACCCATAAGGATACGGACATCACCTCTGCGAACCTTCTTAAAGAGTTCAAGTTTCTTTGCTTCGGTGTCTGCTTCGTGAATGAACTTTATTTCTTCGGCGGGTACTCCACGTTCAATGAGTTTCTTGCGAATATCATCATACACGGAGAAATTACCGTCATTCTTCGGGGTGGAAAGATCACAGAAGAACAACTGTGTCAGTCGTTTTTCTTTTCCTTTTTCCCACTTTTCAAACATCGCATCCACACAAGCGTTCAACTTACTGCCCTCAAAGTCAGGGAGCAAGGGATTGATTAGTCGTTGATCAAGAGCAAGTTTTCTACCGTCATTGGTTATCTTGAGCATATTATCTACACTCGCATCAACCATACCGTTACGGACTTTCTCGGCTCTCTCTGCAAGCTCTGCCACCATCTGTTTTTGATGTTCAGACGGCTTTACGGAGATGTTGTGGAAGATTGCTTTTGGCACGGGAAGGTCAAGCATATCTGCGGTTTTTATATCCGCCACCTCTTTGAACATTGCCATCAGTTCGGGAAGATTATAGAACCTTGCGAACCTCGTCTTTGCTCTGTAACCTGAACCTTCAGGTGTCAGCTCAACCGCCGTAATGGTTTCTCCAAAGGTGGATGCCCAAGCATCGAAGTGTTGCAGATTGTTTTTCACAAGGGTGTTATACTGCAAGTATCTTTGAATGGTATAGAGTTCCACCATAGAGTTTGAAATCGGCGTTCCGGTTGCAAACACCGTACCACGACCGCCCGTGATTTCATCAAGATAGCGGCACTTCATAAAAAGGTCGCTTGACTTCATCGCTTCGGTCTGTGCGATACCGCCAACATTTCGCATTTTGGTATAGAGGAAAAGGTTTTTGTAGTAGTGGCTCTCATCAATGAAAAGTCTGTCTACACCAAGTTCCTCAAAGGTAACAACATCATCCTTTCGGGTTTGGTCGTTGAGTTTGTCGAGCTTCTGCTTG
>JAZQVQ010000245.1:0-15377 GCA_045631825.1 Eubacteriales bacterium
ACCACTTACATTTTACTTGGAGGTTATTACTTTTTCTATATTCGGGCTTGCTTATAGCTCGCCCGTTTTATTGTAGCTCCGCTCGTTTTTGCCCCCGGTAGAACCGGGGGTTTATTTCCACGTCTAAAGACACCAATTTAAGCGGCTCCCGAAGCTTCGGAAACCGCTTTTGTTTTAGTCATTTTTATATTTCTTATGCGAACTCAAGGTACAAAAAACAGAACCAAGCAATATTTCCAGTACTCCCGACAGTACAAATGAAAGTCCGAGTACCTGACTTACACTGTCAACGTAATAAAAGTATTCCTGCATCATAACGGAAAGCACAACAAACACTCCACCAAGAAACAATGCGGCTATTCCTGAAATTATCAACATTACCGACGGTGCTTTCAGGTTCTTCCTGTTTCCGCCAAATAGCACAAAAGCTACAAGAAAAGTTAAAACACAATTAATCAAGCTGAAAACTGTTCTGACAGCAAATTCATATCGAAGTATGCCGCAAATCTCACCGGAAAATCCGGACACACTTGCAAGTACAAAATCAATCAGTGCAGCGGCAGAATCAGCCAGCTGCGTCAAGTCACTTTGCTGATACAATATTTGCTTAAGAAAAGAACCGCTTGCCGTTAAAGCATTTTCAAAAAACTCACTGTCAAATTTAAAGGAAACAATACTAAGTGACAGATTTGCCGAAAAATTAAACAATATACACACAAGAAATACACAGCATATGACGCCAAGTGTTATTGACAAAAAACGTTTGCCTTTTTTATTTGTTTCAGGCGTGTTTACGCTTACTGCATTATTTTCCACAGTACTCTGTATCTGACTATTATCAAATGCCTCACCGCATACAGTGCAAAACTCAGCCGAGTCATTTTTCGTCTGTGTATTACATTTTTCACATATTTTCATAGTTTTCCTCCTTTGTCATTTAAAGTAATGCAATTAAAATTATAGTCAAAAATGTTTTACTGTCAATAGATGTATCATCTTTACGTTTATTTTGTTCGCATTCAGTTAACACAAAGTACACAGAAAATTATCAGGTGTTAACTTTCAAAATAGTCTATTCAATGATATAATAAGTCGATTTTGTAATTAAGTTATTTTACATTTAAAAATATTAAAAAGCAAAGGAGTTGTGATTCAAAATTGAAAAAATATGATGTTGTTGTTATAGGCGGCGGAATTGGTGGTCTTATGGCAGCTTACAGCGTAAGACAGAACAATCCTGATGCAAGTATAGTTATCATAGACAGAGGAAATGTTATTGAAAAGAGAACCTGTCCCATAATTGCAGGCAAAACACAAAAGTGTATTTCCTGTCGTTCCTGCGGAATTATGCAGGGTATGGGCGGTTGCGGGGCTTATTCCGACGGAAAGTTTATTATTTCCACGGAATACGGCGGATGGCTTCCTTCTTATCTCGGTGATGATAAAACCATTGAATATATAGAAAAGTTAGACAAAATTCTCTTATCATACGGTGCTACGGAAAAGGTATATATGCCAAGCGACAGAATCAAGCTTGAGTGCTTAAAGTACGATATGCGTCTCTTACAGGCAAGAGTCAAGCATCTTGGCACAGACGGAAATTTCAAAACAATGCAAAAGCTCATTTGCGACCTTGGAACAAAGGTTGACATAAATACCCTTGAGGATGTCACCGACATAGACGTTGACAGAAAGACTGTTGCTACAACAAAAGATTCTTACAGTTACGGCAAACTTGTTATAGCCGTCGGCAGAGTCGGGTCCGGATGGTTTGAAAAGCTCTGTATACAAAAAGGTATCCCGGTTGAAAACAATCAGGTTGACATTGGTGTAAGAGTTGAGCTTCCGAGACTTGTATGGCAGGATATTTCAAAAGAAATATATGAGCCTAAAATTTTATACAGAACAAAGAAGT
Organism: Eubacteriales bacterium; assembly: GCA_045631825.1. Taxonomy (GTDB): domain Bacteria; phylum Bacillota; class Clostridia; order Oscillospirales; family CAG-382; genus UMGS1387. Next base: position 1,916 of record JAZQVQ010000245.1, read on the forward strand.
ATGGTGATGTCTGTCGTATGTTCTGTTTTAACGACGGCGGAGAAGTTGTTATGGAAAACTCCGACGGTATTATGACTGTTAACGGTCACGCAAACAGCGATGAAAGCAAAAAGACAAAAAATTCAAATTTTGCACTTCTTTCAACAGTAAACTTCACCCAGCCCTTCAACGAGCCTATTGCTTACGCAAAACACATAGCCCGTTTAAGCAACATGGTCAGTGGCGGCGGAGTTATAGTTCAGAAGTTTGGAGATCTTTTAGACGGTAAACGAACCAACGAAAGAAGAATGGAAAAGAGCACGGTTGTCCCTACTCTCAAGGCTGTTCCAGGAGATTTGTCACTTTGTATTCCAAAAAGACAGCTTGACAACATAATCGAAACTCTTTATGCTATAAACAATATAGCACCCGGAACTGCAAATTATGACACCTTGCTTTATGGTGTCGAGGCAAAATATTATTCTGTCCGTCCGAAGTTTATAAATCAGAATTTTGAGATTTGTCCCGACGTATACGCTATAGGTGACGGCAGCGGAGTTACAAGAGGTCTCTCCCAGGCAGGTGCTATGGGACTTTATGTCGGAGATGCCATTTGCAATAAATGAACTTTGTTAAATGAATAACGCGTTGTTTACAATCAAGTCATTGATTTTATTTATGGTTTGAAATATAATACCATTGATACAGAGATTTGGAGACGTATCAGAACTTACCTTCTAACAGGTTTGTTTTGGTGCGTCTTTTTTGTATTTGTGAAAGGAGTTTTAAAATGTTTGATATTGTGGTTATCGGAGCAGGAGTCGTCGGTACGTTGATTGCACGAAAGCTCTCGGAGTACAAGCTTGATGTTTGTGTTCTTGAAAAAGAAAATGATGTTGCTTGCGGTGCTACCAAAGCAAATTCTGCAATAATTCATGCCGGTTTTGATGCGAAGGAAGGAAGTTTAAAAGCAAAGCTTAACGTCCTTGGCTCTGAAATGATGGAACAGGTTGCAAAGGAACTTGACGTAAAGTACATAAAGAACGGTTCTCTTGTTATAGGTTTTGATGACAACGACAGAGCAGTTCTTGAAACACTGCTGCAAAGAGGTATTAAAAACGGCGTTCGTGATCTTAAAATTATTGAAAGAGACGAGCTTGTAAAATTAGAGTCCGAAATCGGCGATGAAGTTAAATTTGCTTTACACGCCCCTACCGGTGCTATAGTCTGTCCTTACGAGCTTACCATCGCTGCTATGGGAAATGCCATGGACAACGGAGCAACGCTTATACGTAATTTTGAAGTGTCAAGTATAGACTACAAAGACGGTATATACACAATCAACTCAGCTGACGGGCAGCAGACAACATGCAAGTACATTATAAATGCCGCAGGTGTTTATGCCGACAGCATAGCAAAAATGGTTGGCGATGCTTCTTTCAGCATACAACCACGAAGAGGAGAATACATACTTCTTGACAAGGAATGCGGAAACACTGTAAAACACACAATCTTCAGAACACCCAGCAAAATGGGTAAAGGGATCCTTGTTTCCCCGACTGTTGACGGAAACCTCCTTACAGGTCCGACGTCTGAGGACATAGAAGACAAAGAGGACAAGAGTACAACCTCAAGTGGATTTTCTAACATAATACAACAGACTTGCGAAAACGTTAAAAACATAAGATTCGGCAAGTCCATTACTTCATTCTGCGGACTAAGAGCTGTCGGCAGTACAGGTGATTTTATAATAAATGCCTATAATAAAAGTTTTATCAACGTTGCGGGAATTGAATCCCCAGGTCTTTCCTCTTCCCCCGCTATCGCCGTCTATGTTGCCGACATTCTTTCGGATTTAGGGGTTAAGCTTGAAAAGAAGGAAAATTACAATCCTTACAGAAAATCACCTCACTTTTTCAGAAATGCCAGCATTGAAGAAAAAAATGAAATCATAAAGAGAGATTCCAGCTTCGGTAAAATTGTCTGTCGTTGCGAAAAAGTGACAGAGGGTGAAATTGTCTATGCGTTAAAGCAAAACCCAAAGCCGTTGGATCTTGACGGTGTTAAACGCCGTACCCGTGCTCAGATGGGCAGATGTCAGGGCGGTTTCTGCTCTCCTTACATAGTTGAGCTTCTTTCCAAAGAGCTTGACATTCCTTACGAAAATGTTACAAAGTTTGGTGGCAAATCCCTCATCAACATTGGCAAAACAAAGGAGGACAACTGAAATGACAGAGTTAGATTTGGCTATTATCGGCGGCGGCCCTGCCGGTATGAGTGCTGCAATAAGTGCATACGAAAGCGGCATTAAAAACATAATGATTTTTGAGCGTGAAGAAAATCTTGGCGGTATTTTAAAGCAATGTATTCACAATGGTTTTGGACTTCACAAGTTTTCCGAGGAACTTACCGGTCCCGAATATGCGGCAAGATATGAAAAAAGAGTAAGAGAGCTTGACATTCCCACAAAATTAAGCACAACCGTACTCGACATTACCAAGGACAAGGTTATAACCGCAACAAACGATTACGACGGAATTTTCACAGTAAAAGCAAAAGCTATAATTCTTGCTATGGGCTGCAGAGAACGTCCCAAGGGAGCTTTAAACATCCCCGGTCACAGGCCTGCCGGCATTTACAGTGCCGGAACTGCACAAAAGTTTGTCAACATCAAGGGGTATATGCCCGGCAAGAACGTAGTTATATTAGGCTCTGGCGACATTGGTCTTATTATGGCAAGAAGAATGACTCTCGAAGGTGCAAAAGTTCACGCAGTTTGCGAAGTTATGCCTTATTCAGGCGGTCTTGCAAGAAACATTGAGCAGTGTCTTAACGATTTTAATATTCCGCTACTGCTCAGCCACACCGTAACAGACATTCACGGAAAAGACCGTCTTACAGGTGTTACGATTTCACAGGTTGACGAAAACAGAAGACCAATCGAGGGAACAAGTAAATACATTGAATGTGACACGCTTCTTTTGTCGGTTGGTCTTATCCCCGAAAACGAATTATCATTAGGTGCCGGCATCAAAATGAGTCCGGTAACCAACGGAGCCGAGGTTGACCAGGACAGACAGACTTCCATAGACGGAGTTTTCGCCTGCGGAAACGTACTTCACGTTCACGACCTTGTTGACTATGTTTCCGAAGAAGCTGAAGTTGCAGGCAAGGCTGCTGCAGATTACATTCTCAGTGGTTCATCAGAAAAGACCGACAAAATACCTGTAAAACCCGACGGAAAAGTTCGTTACACTGTTCCTCAGTATGTTTCAAAAACCTCTGTGGGTAAAAAATCAAAGGTTTATTTCCGTGTATCAGACGTTTACAAAAACATAAGTCTTGTTGTTAAAAACGACACAGGAGAAGTTTTATCCAAAGCAAAAAAGGTTTCTCTTGCTCCCGGAAGTATGGAACACTTTACCGTTACTGAAGATATGCTGCAAAGTACCTCTTACATAACTGTTAGTCTGGAGGAAAATTAAAATGAAAAGAGAGCTTGTTTGTATTGTTTGTCCGCTTGGATGCAAAATCGAAGTTGGATTCAAAGATGAAAATAGCAAGGAAATAGAATACATAAATGGTAACACCTGCAAGCGTGGCGAAAAATATGCCACAGAAGAATGTACTTGTCCCACAAGAATGGTGACTTCTACTGTTTTATGTGGAAACGGTGATGTCGTTCCCGTCAAGCTTGACAGAAACATCCCTAAGGAAAAAATATTTGAATGTATGAGTCAGATAAATAATTGCAAAATACCCTTGCCAATTTCAAGCGGAGATGTTATAATTAAAAATGTTGCAGGAACAGATGCAAATGTTATTGTAACTGTCAACAAAAGCAAATAACATCTTTAAGCTTGGAGGTGCTTTAACATTAAACCGATTATTGCCGCTGTGAGAAGCGATGATGAATTTGAACTTGCGTTAAACAGTCAGGTGGATACAATATTTTTCTTATCCCCCAACATTCTGGAATTAAAGTACACGGTACAAAAAGCTCATCAGTGTTCTAAAAAACTCTTTATACACCTTGATTTGACGTCCGGACTTGGCAAAGACAAATTAGGTATTGAGTTTTCCAAAATATGCAATGTTGACGGAATTATCAGTACCAGGACTAACCTTATCCGTATTGCAAAAGAACTCGGTATGGCAACAGTTCAGCGTTTTTTTATCGTTGATTCCCACTCTATAAACACCACTATTGAAAGTCTTAAATCCTCTGGTGCCGATATGATTGAAATTATGCCCGGAGTTTCGGCAAAGATAATCGAAAGGCTGCGGTGTCTTACCGAAGTACCTATAATAGCCGGAGGTCTTATTGACACTGAAAAAGAGGTTATTACGGCAATAAAAAGCGGTGCAAAAGCAATTTCAACAGGTGAAATCAAACTTTGGAATTTAAGTTGACTTAACTATCAAAACTCATTAAAATCACACATTTTTGTTTAACCGACCGATACCCCCGGTCGGTTATACTTATTTTTGTATATAAAACACTTAAAGTTTTCGATAATATTACAAATATTTTAATATTTTGACAAATTATAAAAAGACTCTTCAAATTTTTATAAATATATGATATAATGTTTGTATCGGTGTATTATTACAAAAATCAAGGAAAGGAGAAGATAGATTATCGCTGGTTTTTTAAAAAATTTAATAAAAACAAACAAAAACACCGCCTCTGTTTTTATTGACTATGAACATTGGTATATTTCACTCGACAAAAATTATCACATAAAACCCAACATAAAAGAATTCATTAACGATATTGAAAGCAAGTACAGCATAAAAGAGCTTATATTTTTTGGGAATTTTTCAAACACATCCCTAAACAATGAAATGCACAAAATCAGGGGTTTTACAAACAGGATTGTCGAAACGGACAACGGAAGCGGCTCTGTAAAAAAAGATTTTACGGATTTTATAATGCTCGACCATATTTATCAAAGTGCCTACAACGACAACAGCATTGATACTTATATTATTTTTACCGGAGACGGACATTTCTCAAGCGTTGTTTTATTTTTAAAAAATGTCTGCAAGAAAAATGTTGTTGTATATGGTGTAAAGAATTGTTTTTCAGGTCAGCTCAAGCAAGCAGCATCGGATTGGTATGAAGTCCCCGACGAGCAGGGCGAATTGTTACCTTACAAGCAAATGGTGCTTTCAAATTTATACGCACTTGAGAGTGAAGTTAAAGGTGCAAAAATCTCTTTTGGCAAGACAGTTTCCACTGTTTCCGAAAAGTACAACGCCGATCCTGTTATGATCAAAAAAGCTCTGGAATCTCTTATCAAGGACGGTTACGTAAACCCTTACGTGCTGCAGATCAAGTTTAAAAAATTACGTCTTTTGAAAACCGATTTCGACAAGGCAGAAAAAGACGGCATTTACAAAAAAGGCTCTGTTTCAAGGCCGTTTTAAATATTCAACCATCTTAATATAAAAATACACCGCTCTATCTTAAAACAAAACAAAATTCAAATTAATCAACATAAGGATGAAACAACTATGAAAAAATTAATGCTAGGCAATCAAGCAGTTGCCAGAGGAATGTATGAAGCCGGGTGCAGTTTTGTATCAAGCTATCCCGGAACACCCAGCACTGAAATCACAGAATATGCCGCTCTCTATGACGAAATATATGCAGAGTGGGCACCAAATGAAAAGGTTGCAGTAGAAGCTGCTCTTGGTGCAGCCATCAGTGGCGTACGTGCGTTTTGTGCAATGAAGCATGTCGGTCTTAACGTTGCTGCTGACCCTGTTTTTGTATCGGCTTACACCGGTATCAATGCAGGTCTTGTAATTGCAGTGGCTGACGACCCCGGAATGCACTCATCCCAGAATGAGCAGGATTCAAGACACTATGCAGTGGCTGCAAAACTGCCCTGTCTTGAGCCTTCCGATTCAACTGACAGTTTACTCTTTACAAAACTCGCTTTTGAAATTTCCGAAATGTTCGATACTCCCTGCTTACTCAGAATGTCGACAAGAGTTGCTCACTCTCAGAGTATTGTGGAGCTTTCCGAACGTGAAAACAAAGAAATCAAGCCATACGAAAAAGATGCTTCAAAATATGTTATGGCTCCTGCAAACGCAATAAAGCGTCATGTTGTAGTCGAAGAGCGTCTTAGAAACATAAGCAAGTGGGCTGAAAGCAGCGGTGTAAACAAAACCGAGTACAACTCTTCAAAGATAGGTATTATTTGTGCCGGCTCTACATATGTATATGCAAAGGAAGTTTTCGGAAATGATGCTTCTTACTTGAAGCTCGGGCTTGTTAATCCATTGCCGGAAAATATGATTCGCACATTTGCTTCAAAGGTTGACAGAGTTATCGTTATAGAGGAGCTTGATCCTGTTATTGAAACTGCTGTCAAGGCGATGGGAATTGAATGTGACGGCAAGAATTTACTTCCCTTACTTGGTGAGTTTTCACAGGAAGTCATTGCCGAATGTCTCAGGGGTGAAAAACCTGTTTTCAAGGCAATAGAAGACGAAATTCCCGTTCGTCCACCTGTTATGTGTCCCGGTTGTCCCCACAGAGGTCTCTTCTTTGTATTAAAGAAGCTCGGACTTACTGTCAGCGGCGACATTGGTTGTTACACGCTTGGCTCCGTTGCTCCACTTAGTGCTGTTGACTCAACTCTTTGTATGGGTGCTTCAATCTCCGCACTTCACGGAATGAACAAGTCCGGCGGAATTGACCCGAAAAAGAGTGTTGCGGTAATTGGTGACTCAACATTTGCTCACTCGGGACTTACCGGTCTTATGAACATGGTTTACAACAAATCCGTTTCTACCGTTATCATATCCGACAACAGCATAACAGGTATGACAGGACATCAGCAAAACCCGACAACCGGCAAAACCCTCAAAGATGAGATAACACATCAGATGTGCATTGAAAAGGTTTGTCAGGCTCTTGGTGTCAACGATATAAAAATTATAGATCCCAACGAAACAAAGCTTTTGGAAGAAGGTATACGTGATTCTCTGTCAAGAGACGAGGTTTCTGTAATCATCGCAAGACGTCCTTGTGTTCTTCTCAAGGAAGTTATAAAGGACAAGTATTATGTTATTGATTCTGACAAGTGCAAGTCCTGCAAGGCTTGTATGAAAATAGGCTGTCCCGCGATAAGTATGGTAGATGGAAAAGCAGTTATAGACACAACTCTTTGTACAGGTTGCGGACTTTGTGAGAAAATGTGTGCTTTCGGTTGCATTTCCGTTAAAAACAGATAAGGGGGACGAGACAATGAGTAAAACTACGAATATAATGATTGCCGGTGTCGGAGGTCAGGGAACTCTCCTTGCCAGCAGAATTTTGGGTAACACTTTTATTTCCCTCGGATACGACGTAAAGGTTTCAGAGGTTCACGGAATGAGTCAGAGAGGTGGCTCGGTTGTAACTTATGTAAGATATGGTGACAGAGTGGACTCACCCGTTATATGCAAGGGTGAAGCGGATTTTCTTCTTTCTTTTGAGCAGTGCGAAACGGCAAGATGGCTTCCCTACTTAAAGCCTGATGGTGTTGTAGTAACAAGCACTCAGAAGATGAATCCTATGCCCGTTATTCTTGGAGCAAAGCAGTATCCGGAAAACATCATCGATAAAATAAAGGCTCTCGGTATCAAAATAATGTCTGCCGATGCTCTTGAAATAGCACAGAACTGCGGAAGTTCAAAAGCCGCCAATGTAGTTCTTATAGGTATGTTTGCAAAACATTCCGATATTCCCAAAGAAGAATACCTCAAAGCAGTTGAAGCATCAGTTCCTGAAAAATTTAAACAACTGAACATAGAGGCTTTTGAGGCCGGATATGCTCTTGACTGAGAAATAGGAGTAAAGCAAAATGAGTAAATATTTCAACGAAAGTATTGAAACTGCAAGCAGAGAAGAATTAAGAAAAATTCAGAGCGAGCGTCTTGCAAATATTGTAAAAAAGGTTTATGAGAATGTTCCTTTATACAAGCAGCGTTTTGATCAGATGGGAGTGCATCCGGATGATATAAAGAGTGTCGACGATTTATCAAAACTGCCATTCACTTACAAGCAGGATCTTCGTGACACCTATCCCTACGGACTTTTTGCTTGTCCTATGAAGGATGTTGTCAGAATTCACGCTTCTTCCGGAACAACAGGCAGACAGACTGTTGTAGGCTACACAAAGGACGACATTGATATGTGGTCAACCTGTGTTGCAAGAGCTCTCGTTGCTGCAGGTGCAACAAGCGAGGATTTTGTGCACGTATCATATGGTTATGGTTTATTTACAGGCGGTATTGGTGCTCATTATGGAGCAGAAAAGCTCGGTGCATCAGTTATTCCCGCAGCGACAGGAAACACCAGCCGTCAGCTTCAGATAATGAAAGATTTTGGTTCTACCATTCTTTGTTGTACACCTTCATATGCTATGTATCTTGCAGACAGTCTTGCTGAGCACGGCATGACAAAGGACGATTTACATCTCAAAGCAGGAGTATTCGGTGCTGAGCCGTGGTCGGATAACATGCGTCGCAAAATCGAGCAAAAGCTTGCAATCAAGGCTTTTGACATATATGGTCTTTCCGAGGTTGCAGGTCCCGGTGTTGCATTCGGTTGTGAATGTCAGGACGGTATGCACATTAACGAAGACCACTTTATCCCCGAAATAATTGACAGCGAGACAGGCGAAGTTCTCCCCGACGGGCAAACCGGTGAGCTTGTATTTACGTGTATATCAAAACAAGCCCTGCCGCTTATTCGTTACAGGACCAAAGACATCACCTCACTTACAAGAACAAAATGCAGCTGCGGAAGAACTCTTGTACGAATGAGCAAGGTTACAGGTCGTGCTGACGATATGCTCATTATCAGAGGAGTAAATGTATTCCCCTCTCAAGTTGAATCGGTTATACTCACAATAAAAGAGGTTGCTCCTTACTATCAGCTCGTTGTTGACAGAAAGAACAATCTTGACACTCTTGAAGTAAGAGTTGAAATGAACGAGGAGATTTTTTCTGACAGTGTCAAAACAATTGAAAAAATTGAAACGGAAATCCGCAAGAAGCTTGACAGTATTCTTGGAATTTCAGCAAAGGTTACTCTTGTCGGGCCAAACACCATCGAACGTACCGCGGGTAAGGCAAAGCGTGTTATTGACAACAGAACTTACGATTGATTGAAAGGGAGTGTATTTATGATTATTAAACAGATATCTGTTTTTGTAGAAAACAGTCACGGACGTCTTTCGGAAATTATAAATCTTCTTGCACAGAAAAACATTGATCTTCGTGCTCTCTCCATAGCAGATACCACTGATTTTGGAATACTCAGAATTATTGTTGAAAATCCCCAGGAAGTTGCAAAATATTTGAAAGATTGCAAAGTGCCAGTTTCAATAACTGATGTTATTTCAGTAAGGCTCAGTGACGAGCCGGGTGCTCTTGCAAAAATTCTTTCATTACTTGCACAAAACGATATATCCATTGAATACCTCTATGCTTTTGTCACAAAGCAAGAAGGCAACGCCTGTGTTGTAATCAGAGTCGAGAACAACGATAAAACAAGCAAATTACTAAAAGAACACGGGTATTCCGGTATTAATGAAATAGCATAAAAGAATACACAAATTATGCCGACAGTTTGTTGTCGGCATTTTTTATATTCAAAAAAGAAATTTACCGATTGAAACTTTCATTTCAACCGGCATCAAACCTGTGTGTAATTAACTTAACTTACAAGCTGTCTTTCAAGCCATATCGAACCTATCTCCAAGGCATCATACAAATTCTTTCGCTCAACTTCTCTTATGATTTTATCGCTTGTCATTGCCAGACTTGGATCGGTGCTCTGAAGCTGAACAAGAATTCTTGTCGGCATATCCGTATCATTTGCTTTGGCTGTTTCCAGAATCGTAAGCACAACTATAAAAGGGTTATACGGTTCGCCAAAATAAAGCTTACGCTCATCTCTTACAACAGGTCGTCCCTTATACGTCATTGGGTTTGCCATAACAACCTTCCTTTCGGGAAATATTAGTCGTTTTTCAAGTAAGTTGAAACAAGAATCTTGAGCAATTCATCACGGTCAAGCTTTCTTATCAATCCGCGCGCATTGTTATAACTTGTGATATATGTTGGGTCCTCCGACAAAATATAGCCGACTATCTGGTTTATCGGGTTATATCCCTTTTCCACCAAAGCATCATAAACCTGACGGAGTGTATGCTTTACTTCAAGTTCATACAATTCGGAAATAGAAAAGGTCCTTGTTTTATCGTTTTTGTTTTCAAACATTTTTATCACTCGCCTTTACTTGAAAATAATTTCCTTTATTATTATAGTACATAAATTTATAAATATCAAGAGTAATACACATAAATTAACAATTTTGTGACATTAACACCTTTTTATACATATTTTTATTGTTTTCTTGCAATTTTATATTCATCATAATTTTGAAAATACGGGCATGATTTAAAACTACCGTGAAGAAATTGAGCCATTTCGTCTTCGTCAAGTGTTTTATTACAGACGTAGTACTCTCCCTCATCGTCCCAGTCATAATGTGCACAATAATCACAATTTACTCCTGTTGATTTTTTACCGGATTTATTTACCACTCTTATTATCCCCCTTTTTTGTCATCTGGCGGTCTACCTCTATTACAGCAAAATAGTTATCGCCAATTTCTCCTACAAGTTCAGACACTCTTTGCTTTACCCTTTCATCTGTCAATTTCAGTTCAAACGGAACTACGATATCAAAAATTAGGTTTGTGTGTGTATTTCCCTCAACTATCCTGAAATCATGAATTGTAATACTTTCATCTATTCGCCTGACCAAACTACAGACTGTGTTCTTGAGTGCAGAAACCACCTCGTCATCTGTTGCTATCGGGTCAATATGGATTACAGCATCGCACCCGAGTTTTTTTGTAAGCTCGTGTTCTATATTATCTATCAAATCATGTGTTGCAAGTATCTGTGCTTTATCAGACACCTCTGCATGAAGTGAAATCATAATTCTTCCCGGACCGTAATCGTGCACAACAAGGTCATGTGTTCCGACAATTTCCTCATGAGACATAACAATATCCGTTATGCTGTGTACAAACTCCTCCGACGGCATTTGTCCAAGCAAAGGGTTTATCGTATCTTTCGCCGCATTTATTCCTGCATAAATAATAAACAATGCTACAAAAATTCCACACCATCCGTCTATTTCAACATCAAAATACTGTGAAATCAACATACTGACAACCACAAGCAGCGTTGCAACACTATCGGAAAACGAATCGGTAGCTGTTGCCACCATTGCCGACGAAGATATTTTTTTGCCGATTTTTTTATTATAGAAAGCCATGTACAATTTCACAATTATTGAACAAAGTAAAATCATTACAGAGAGTGTTGTGAAATTTGTTTTCGCCTGTGGCGAGACTATTTTATCAAACGATGACTGGACAAGTTCAACACCCATAATAATTATTATCATTGACACAACAAGCCCTGATATATATTCAAAACGGCCGTGTCCAAACGGGTGATTTGCATCAGGTTTTTGCGATGCGAGTTTAAAGCCGATAAGTGTTATGACTGACGAACCTGCATCCGAAAGATTATTAAAAGCATCTGCCGTAACAGCTATAGAACCTGACATTACACCCAAAACAAGTTTTAAAGCAAACAGGCACAAATTCAAAAATACTCCAACAATACTGCAGAGCATACCATAAGCTACTCTGACTTTTTCATTTGAATATTCTTTATGATTCTTTATAAAAATTTTTGCAAGAAAACTAATCATACAGACACCTCAACAATTTGATTATTCTCATTTGCGGTCTTTTGCGTTTTTTTACACAACACTACCTATAATTATATACCAATACTTATTTTTGTCAATTCCCATTACCAAAAGGACGGTTACAAATTTTCGATTCAGTTAAATATTTTCACTTGAGTGTAACATACTAAGTTTAAAACGGAGGCGACTTTATGCAAAAATCTATATGGAGTGATACCTGCAAAATTCCAAGTTTCCCTACTCTGACAAGTGATGTTAAAACAGATGTCCTGATTATTGGCGGCGGAATGTGTGGTATATTATGCACATATTTTCTGAAAAAAGCCGGAATTGACTGTATTCTCGCAGAAGCGAGCACTATTGCTTCAGGAACAACAAAAAATACAACAGCCAAGATTACCTCTCAGCACGGTCTTATTTATTCAAAACTAATCAAAACCAAAGGAACGCATAACGCACATCTTTATCTGGCGGCTCACCAAACTGCCCTTTCACAATACGAAAAGCTATGCAAAAATATCGACTGTGACTTTGAAAAACGAAACTCTTATATTTATTCTATTAACGACAGAAGAAAAATAGAAAACGAAACAGATGCCCTTAGTAAAATAGGGTTTAATGCTTCATTTCACGACAGCATTGAACTTCCTTTTAACATTGCCGGTGCTATATGTTTTGAAAATCAGGCACAGTTTCATCCATTGAAATTTATATCCGCAATATCTGAAAACTTAAATATATATGAAAACACCTTTATAAACGAAGTTCTCCCCGACAAAGCTATAACAAAAAATGCAGTTATAAAAGCTGACACAATAATAATTGCATCTCATTTCCCGTTTATAAACAAACACGGAAGTTATTTTTTAAAACTTTATCAGGAACGTTCGTATGTATCGGCATTTAAAAATGCCCAAAATTTAAACGGAATGTATCTTGATGAGGCAAAAGACGGATTCTCTTTCAGGAATTACAACGAGTATTTACTGATTGGCGGGTCAAATCACAGGACCGGCAAAGAGAGTCCCGCATGGAAACCTATAAACCAGTTTGCCACAACTCATTATCCCCATTCATCCCTCGAATTTCAATGGGCTACTCAAGACTGTATGAGTCTTGACAACATCGCTTATATTGGACAATATTCAAAGCAAACTCCAAATTTGCTTGTCGCAACGGGTTTCAACAAATGGGGTATGACTTCATCCATGCTTTCTGCTTTGATTTTAACAGACATAATAAAAGGAAAGCACAATGAATTCAAAACACTTTTTTCTCCTCAAAGAAGTATATTAACGCCACAGATTGTCATTAACACTGCCGAGGCAGTCATAAATCTCATCAATCCTTCAACCAAAAGATGCCCTCACCTTGGATGTGCTCTCAAATGGAACAAGTACGAACACACCTGGGACTGTCCCTGTCATGGTTCACGTTTTGAAGAGAACGGAAAACTGATAGACAACCCTTCAACCAAGGATATTAAATAAATTCCTTTACTTACAGGTTCTGTCTTTTGCATGAAAAACAGATGCGTGTAAAATAATAAGCTTTGCACAAGCAAAGCTACCTTAACTGAAACCTTTCAAGATTTTCGGACTAATCAGTGAAAAGTGAAGAGGTAATGGTGAATAAGTAAAAATCACGACACCTTCGTGTGGGGGTTTTTTGGACCCCCCGC
>JAZQVQ010000246.1:0-2370 GCA_045631825.1 Eubacteriales bacterium
ATCCTTATACACATCTTTACGTCTATACTCACACTTTAATCTTTCAAACTGAACTCCAAAAGCTTCTGCCCCCTCGGGAAGCGATTTATCCATAAGCTCTTTTATTCTGTCGGGATTATTTGCCTGTACCATTGTGGTAAGCATTGTTTTTTCATATTTTAAAAATGTTTTTTTCATTTTTATTTATCTCCATCGTCCCATTGCGTTTCTTCCGCCGTCTATCATTATATTTTCACCGTTTATAAACTGTCCTTTATCCGACGCAACAAACAAGCACAAATCAACAATTTCCTGAGGATCTGCAGCACGTCCAAGCAAGGTTTTCATCTTTGCCATTGAAGCTCTTGTAAGAACAGGACCCGGTGATATACAAACGCATCTGATATTATATTCTGCTCCGTACTGTGCTATCGATTTTGTAAGACCAAACATAAGTCCCGCTTTTGAAGTCGAATAGTCCATTCCGCAGCCGTCACCTTCCATACCAATTATTGAACCGATATTTATGATAAGTCCGCTTTTTTGCTGCCTCATATATTTTAGAACTGCATGTGCAAAATAAAACGGGCCTTTTAAGTTGACATCTATTCCCCAATCATACACGTCTATTGGAATATCAGGAAATTCAGGATAAAGGCTTCTGTCAACATTTAACATTCTGATTGCAGTTCCTCCTGCAAAATTTACCATAATATCAATACTGTTGAAATTACCTATTGCCTTATCTACAGCACTTGTAACCTGATTATAGTCACGTACGTCACAAACAACACCTATTGCCTTTCCCTTACCTTTTGAATTTATTTCCAAAACTTTTTCACTGAGCACCTTTTCATTGACATCACACATCAAAACGTTTCCACCAAGATCGGCAAAGTTTTGTGCAAACAAAAGCCCCATTCCCGAAGCCGCTCCTGTTGAAATAGCAGTTTTATTTGTAAAATCCACAAAATCACATCCTTAAATCTGTATTTATGTTTAGATTATAAAAAATAAATCATTCTTTTACAATGTAAAAAATGATATGATTTTGATGTTTCCGATACTTTTTTTACATTATTTATTGTTTTATTTTGATAATAATGATATAATCAATATATATGGAGTGTGATTTTCAGTGAACAGATTAAACAGCATTATTATTACAGATATTGATGGCGTTTTTACCGTAGTTTCCCAAAAAGGAAATCTCGAAAAAATGGACAACAGAAAAAGCTACGGGTTATCCTTTTGCGAAGAAGGACAAATAACTTACATCCACAATCAAAAAGAATATGTGTGCGATCCTTATCATGCAGTTATTCTCCCCAAAGGACAAAGCTATACAATTCGACGTGATAAATACGGCAAATTTTCACTTATAAATTTTGAGTGTATGGATTTTTTATGTGACACAATGATAGTCCTGCCTATTGAGAGTATTGAATCTGCAACAAGAGATTTTTATATGATGAAAAATCTATTTCAGTTTAAAAAAAACAGAACAAAAGTTATAAGCTTATTTTACAATATCATTCACAAGTTTTCAGTAACGGATATTACGGGAAATAAAATTCTACTTCCTGCGATAAAGTATCTCGAAAGCAACTACTCGGACTCAAGGCTTACAAATTCTGTGCTTGCAGACAAGTGCAATATAAGCGAAGTGTATTTCCGAAAGCTTTTTATACAGCAATACGGCATTACTCCTCGTCAATACATTATTGACATACGTATCAACAAAGCAAAACAGTTATTAACAGACGGAATATTAAAAATCAATGCCATTTCCGAACTATGTGGATTTTCAAATCCTTACCACTTCTGTCGTCTCTTTAAAGAGAAAACGGGACTGACGCCTACGAATTATATGAGGCAAAACAGAATTTTTGAAATCTGAAAACGCAAAACTCTGCTAAAAAAGGCAGAAACGAATTAAATCGTTTCTGCCTTTTACAATTACCATAACTGGAAAATGCGGTTTACAACAAAAGGCTGACAAACCATAAATTTGTCAACCCTTGTTTTAAACTATTACTGGTTTTCGGAAATATCTACGATGACTCGTTTTCCGTCTCGATTAGCAACTGCCTTTACTACAGTTCTTATAGCTTTTGCAATTCTTCCGGACTTTCCGATAACCTTACCGAGATCGCTCTCATCAACCCTGAGGTTAAGGATAACTGTATCTCCATCAATACGTTCTTCGATATTGACATGACCGGGGTTATTTACGATTCCGCAAACAATATCGTTTAGTACCTGCTTCATTGTAAAGCCTCCTTATTATACGAAAATTTCGTATACTACTTTTTAATTAAAGAACTCCGTTCTTTTTGAGAAGTGCTTTTACAGTTTCTGTGGGCTGTGCTCCGTTTGCAATCCAAAGTC
>JAZQVQ010000247.1:0-2029 GCA_045631825.1 Eubacteriales bacterium
AACGTATTCAGACAAAAATTATTTATATAACATAACTTTGTAGATAATAAAGGAATGGTCTATATCATCCGGAACATGGTGATATAGACCGTAAAATGATCTCTCGGAATCCTGAGTGATTATAACCAGTTTACATCAAACTGTACTTTGAAAAATAAATATTATCCGAAACCAATAAAAATAAACATGGAAAAAAGACATAACTACTGCTATGCCAAATAAAAAAAATATGGTATACTTTTTATTAGGATTATGCCGTTTGTAGAATCAACTTTCTCAGGGCGGATTCCTTTGGCAAATCCCATGCATCAAGGTGCTGCAGCATCATGATGTGATAGAGGCGGCAGTACCACATCTTAGTAGAGCGGTGTCTGCCGCTTTCTAACTGAAAGTCTATTTTCTGACGTTTATTGGAACGTTCCGCAGAAGTTCTGGCATTATATTCCGTTTTCCATTCTTTACTGCTTCGTGGCGGGTTATTGAATAACCGGAGGTTATCTTTCATGACCGTATGTACTGTTCTGCCGTATTTGGCATCGGAACAGGGAGCATCACAGGTACAGACAAGGCATCCATCGACGCGGTTCATTTTAGGACATTTGAATTTTGCACGTCCTTTGGATGTTTCGATACCATCCCGTCTCATGCGGCAGCCTGCCCTGCAGATTGGGACACCGTCATCACCGATGGTAAAATCATCTTTGTAAACCGGAGGTCTTCCGCCTTTGCCGTTAAGGTCAATAAAAGGAGTAATATTTTCCCGTTTGCAGTATTCATAGTAAGGCATTGCATCGTGGGCGGAATCCAGTAAAAGTTTTGTTACTCTGAAATCCGGAAGGAATGCTTTCATACGGAAAAAAGCGTGCCAAAACCCATGGGAATCATGCTTTGATGCACAGGAATAATGAGGGAATACCGGAAGGTCGCTTTGTGAATCTACCAGCATGTATAAATCATATCCGTGATAAAAAACGTCACGGGAAGAATCCCAGCCGATGTCGCAGTCCGGCTGGGAAAAATAACGGTTACATTTGCAGTCAGTGATGCCATTTTCTTTGCAGGAGCAGATACGTTTTTTGCGTTCCCTGTGGGAAGTCACAACAGGAGTGCCGTCCCCGGCCAGGGCAAGGGAATCTTTATGGATGAGACCATTGGAAACGGAAGGCTCCAGAAACTCATTTTCATAAATTTGCAATAAAGAAGAGTAAGGCTGTTTTTCAGATTTGAAATCGGTGGATTCCAGCTGGGGAAGAAGTTCGGCAACGGTAAGTTTTTCAACAGACGCCGCTTTGGTACCTTTCTGTTTCGGCTTTTTCACCTTCTTCTCTTTGAGAGGGTGTTCATGAGGAGAAAGATTATCGGAATCAGAATCCCATAAACGGTTGAAAAAGTCATAAAAAGTACCAACACCGGGAGTATCGCCAAACGGAAAGCCACTGAGGATGGCATAAAGAGGGTTGATTTTAAGCTGGGCTGCCCATTGTGTCACAGAGGAGACTTTAAAATCAATGGATAGCAGGTAAGAACGCTGCATACAGGAAGGGGTTCTTGGAGCAGGTCCGAACTTAGAGTATTTATCAGCCAGGAAATCATCGGTATAGGAGAGGTCAAGGTTCCAGAAGCGTTCGATGATGTCCCAGGTGGAACGTGCAAGAGCCTCAGGATTCGGGTAGTAGTTGCGAAGATTTTCAGCAACAAAGTTTTGATAGGCGGTGTGGCCGCCAGAATTTACAGGTAACAAAAAAATCGCCTCCAGTCGAAAAATATGTCTTATAAATAAGGGCGCGAAGCGCCGCATTTTTCGATAGATTTGTCAAGTGATTTTGGCAAAAAAAGTGGGGGATTTCAATAAAAATGGAATCTCAAAGCCTTATATTTATTGGCTTGAAGATTCCGAGAGATTATTATTATAGCATAGGAGGTTTTTATACTCCAAGCAACGCTCCGGCTTTGCCTCGGCCCCTATTTCAAATGCTTAACTTGACCCACAAATCAAGCAAGAAAATCCCTGTATTCCAAAAGTGTAAAA
>JAZQVQ010000248.1:0-12401 GCA_045631825.1 Eubacteriales bacterium
GGTCGAGGGTAAAGGACATTTTGAAGTGCTCAATAGCATCTCTTATGGGTGATACCGAACAACCCATGATAACAAAAAATACGGCAAGGCTCGAAGAACTTTCCGACCTTATGCGAGAGGCTATATTCAAAAATGCAACAGGCGAAATGACACCCAAGGAGCTTGAAAAAATCTGCTATGAGGTAAAAACAGAATCAGAAAAACTGCGGAAAGAAAACGAAGAGTATGAAATGACAAGGAAAATGAAATCGGCAGAATCATCAAAGCTAAAACAAATCTTCAAGGCAGTAGATGAAATGGCTGAAGAACTGACCGAAATAGATAATACCCTTGTCCGTAACATCATAGAAAAAATGGAGGTGATATCAGAAGACAAACTAACCATCTGGTTCATAGGCGACATTGCCTACGAGGTCGAAATACCAGAATTAAAAGTACAAGAAAAATATTAAAAAGACTTGTAAAAAAGTCAAAAGTATGTTAGAATTAATCCTGTAAAAAGGATTTATTCTGTCTTTGGAATTGATTAGGACGAAAGTCTTGAAACCCGCTTAAAATAAGGGCAAAATCAATGCGACAGTAAAATTATATCGTACTTACAGAAAAGACCATCAATTTTGATACCAAAATTGATGGTCTTTTCAACTAAATCCGTCTTGCGACGGAATAAATCTGCTAATGCAGATGAAATCACTCCGTGATGAAATTGCCTTCGGCGGAATATTAAGACGGATTTAATTTCGTCGAAGTCGCAAGGCTTTGATTTCATCCAAAACTTGTTTTGGATTTCATCGTGAGCAAAGCGAACGATTTCATTGTTGAAATATTTTAATTTTATGATATAATGATAAAAATAGGTGTTATAAATGAGCGAAAACAAATTAGCAGATTTATCTATGGATTTTGCTGTTGAAATATTAAAAATATGTGACAATATAAAAGGACACTATTCTATTGTTAATCAACTTGAACGAAGTGCAACAAGTATAGGAGCAAATATCAGGGAAGCTAAATACGCTCATAGTAAACCCGACTTTATATCAAAACTTCAAATATCCTTAAAGGAGTGCTATGAAACAGAATATTGGCTTGAACTTATGCAAAAAGCAAAAATATTATTAGATGTTTCTGAACTTATACATAATTGTGGAGTAATTCGCAAAATTCTTATTTCTTCAATAAATACGGCGAAGAAAAATTTATAATTTGCAGTGTAAATCAAATATAATTACGAAAGATAGGTGTATATTATTATGGCTATAATAAAATGTCAAGAGTGTGGTAACGAAATAAGTGATAAGGCAAAAAAGTGTCCTCATTGTGGATGCCCTCGAAAAACAGTTTTAAAAAACGTTGTTGAGAATAGGAAAAATGTAAAAATAGCAGCTATTGCTATTATTGTGATAATCGTATCCGTATTTCTGTTTCAATGTTTTTCAAGACCTAATATAAAGATGCACGATCTTGATGTAGAAAATGGAAAGATAAACACATTTCTATTTTTAGGATATCCCGATGGTACATGTGATGGGGAATGGTATTATTTCAATGAAAAGATTAGATTTTATAATATACCAACAGGATCAGTATATTTCAATTTTGATAAAAATGAATATCGAATTTATTTTGATGATGATGTAAAAAGTGAAACTATTGAAGAAATATTATATCAGCATTGCCGGTGCATATATGATGAGTGTTCATCGTATTCAGATGTATATACATATAACGGATTGATAGTAGAGTATATAAAAGATATAAATGTCATATATGTTAATGAGTAATTGATTATAGTAATAGAACTCATTATTTTATACACATAAAACATTTTATAGATTTTTTATTCTTAAAGAAAAGTTTCACCGTGAAACTTTTCTTGTAAGGCAAATTGCACCGCTTAAAATCATTGTATTAAAATTAGGCGTAAGTTCCATAAATAAACGACACTACGGGTGTCGTTTTATGTTTATTACCCACATTTCAGCCCACACGGGACATAATACCCTGCGTGACCACGTGTTGCTTTTCTGCAACGTTGAAGATTGCATGGCTTTGCATTGTCCATTCAATATGAATAATTTTCACAAAACCGGAAAAAATATCAATGAACATAAAAGAAAGGATGATATTGATGTTTTTTTCCAAGAGAAGTTTGTGTATAATTCTTTCACTTGCAATAACGGTAATAACTGTTTTTGCACAAATGTCGGGAGAAATATCTCCGGCACTTGATATAATAAAGGAAAAGATTGAACTCAAAAAGTGTGCAACTATAGGATGCGATGTTGTTTTCGACAAGGCGGATTTTGATAAAGCCCTCGGCAATGACGTGCAGTTTGTAACTTTTCTTAATCTTCCAAGCTCGTCCGAGGGAACGCTTGAGCTAGACGGAGTCAGAGTTATCGAAAACCAGACAGTGGCAAGAATAAGCTTTGACGAGCTGAGATTTGTTCCGTCCGGGAATGAAGAGGGCGTTATAAATTTCAGCTTTTATGAAACAACTGCAAAAGAGCCTGCAATCGCAAATTGCCGTGTAACAGTGCTGTCCGAAATAAATCTTGCACCCGAAACGGGAAGTCAGACAATCAGCACATTGGAGGATATTGCGGCGTTTAAATTCTTGCTTGCCGCCGATCCCGAAGGCGACAAAATGAGCTTTGATATTGTAAATTACCCTAAAAACGGATATGTTTCGGTGCTTGACAGTGACAGTGGACTTTTTGAATATGTACCGCAAAAGAACTATACGGGAGCTGATTATTTTGAATACACCGCTTGCGACGAATACGGAAACGTCTCGGATTTGCAGAGAGTGGAAATTGAAGTAAAAAAAGCACAGACCGACGTAAGATTTGATGATATGAAAAGACACTGGGGGCATAATTCCGCTGTAAGAATGAGTGCAACGGGACTTATGTCGGGCAGTGAAAACCAGGACGGACTTATGTGCTTTGAACCTGAAAACGACATTTCACGAGGCGATTTTCTTGCCATAGCACTTATAATGGCAGGTAAAGAAAACGAAATTCCTTATTGTGAAAACACAGACTTTGCAGACGATGATGTAATCGCTTCAAACATTAAGAGCTATGCACAGTATGCGTACGAAAAAGGCATTGTATCAGGCTATCCCGAAAATGATACAGGGCTGGCAAGCTTTAAAAGCGACAACGCAATTACAAGGTCTGAGGCGGCAGTTATAGTCGAGAGAATTCTGTCACTTCCCGAAAGTAAAAGTACACCCGAGTATGTCGATGCTTCATCTATTCCGGACTGGGCAAACAGCTCTGTTTCGGCACTCTATGAGTGTGGAATTATGACGGGAACAGGCGAGAGCGGACTTATGCCTGAAAGTAAAATGACAAAGGCTCAGGCGGCAGAGATGATGTGTAATGTCGCTCAGTATATACAGGATAAGAACGAGCAGCAGCAAAGGGAACAAAAGCCACAAAAGAGTATTTTTAATTTGTTTGGACTTATAGGGTAACCAAAATAAAAAGGGACTGTATCAAAATAATGATACAGTCCCAAATTTTATAAAACAATTAAAAGCGTAGTGGACGGTGCTTGCACGTCCCGCATCTCGATGTTTTTCGATATACGCCTGTGCGGAATACACGCGTTGCATTATGGTACGAGATTTATTTTTTGTCCTTGACAAACTCGTTTATGACAGTTGAACCAAGTACAAGTACAACACCGAGTGCCATAACGGGAGTAAACGGCTCTTTGAGAAGCAGAGACGAAAGAATAATAGCACTGATTGGGTCTATGTAGCTTATAATCGCTGTTGTCTGTGCCGACTCTTTTTTTACCCCTGCAAAATACAAAAAGAACGCAATTCCGGTATGCAGTATACCGACAATCAGTAATAACAAAAGAATCTCGAAACTGAAAGACAGCGAATCAAAACCGTTTGTTATAAGTACATACGGAAGAATAAAGACACTTGCAAAGCCGAGTTGCATAATTGTCCGGTCAACACCCGAGATTTCTCCGAGGAACTTGTTTGTGATGGTAAGAGAACCATAACAAACTGCCGCACCCAAGGCGAGAATAACACCTGTATACCCCGAATTTTGAGAGGTAAATACACCCGAGACAAGCAAAAGTCCCATAAGCGAAAGGCAGATGCATACGAGCTTTTTGACAGTGAGCTTTTCTTTGAGAAGAAACGTCGAGGCTATGGTTATGACAACGGGCGACATATAATAACACACCGTTGCAACCGAAATTGAAGTGTACTGATATGATTCAAGCAAACAAATCCAGTTTAATGCAAGAAAAAAGGCAGATAAACATAAGAGGGGAAATTTTTTCTTAATAAGTACAACGTCGGGCTTTTTCCTCTGAAGAAAAAGAATTGCAAAGAGAAACAAAACTCCGATTATTCCTCTAATAAAGGAAATAACGCTTGTCGGGTAAGGGATAAGACGCCTGAAAAGACCTATTGTCCCGAAAATAAGCATAGACAAAACAAGCTGCACTTTGCCTTGTTTAAAAAAGTTCAAAGTTTCACGTCCTTATTTAATATAATTGTGCAGAGCTTTTGAAAGACGCACAAAATCATCACTTGAAAGCTTTTCGCCCCTGACAGTACCGGAAACGCCGAGAGTTTCAAATATTATTTTGTCAAGCTCGTCCTTTGAAAGCTCGCTACCGGTTATGCCGGAAAGTGCGTTAATTAAGGTTTTGCGACGCATCGCAAAAGCCGATTTTATTATTTTTGAGGCAGATTGTATTTCCTTGTTCGTGTATTTCGGCGTTTTGAAAAGCTCAATTCTTATAACAGCACTGTCCACCTTGGGACGTGGGAAAAAGCAGCCTGATGGGACGGCAAACAACCGCTTTACTGTTCCGTATAAATTTATCTGTGCGGTTATCGCACCATACTCTGAAGAACCGGGGGCGGCACAAAGTCTTGTCGCAACCTCTTTTTGTACCATAACCGTTATGTAGTCAAATCCGCTGTATTCTTCAAGGAGCTTCATTATAATAGGAGTGGTTATGTAGTAGGGCAGATTTGCACACACCGAAACGGGCATAACTTTGCCGTTTTGGTCTTTTCTTGCTTGATCGAGAAGCGTGTGCAGGTCTGTCTGCATAATGTCGCCCCAGAAAATTGAAATGTTGTCAAACCCAAAGAGACTTTCGCCAAGAACTCCTTTAAGGCTTTCATCGATTTCCACCGCAATAACCTTGCGAAAACGCTTTGCAAGCTCCTTTGTCAGAATTCCCGCCCCCGGACCAATTTCGAGCATAAGACAATCTGCCTTTTGGTTTTGGTCAAGCTCGTCGGGGCTGTTCGGAAAACAAAACGAAGTACATTCCATAGATATACGTCTTGGGATTTTAACGTCGGTCAGAAAGTTCTGACCAAATTTTTTTTGAAACTTAAAATCGTGATTTGAAAGAAGTTCGGACACGTTTTTCTCCTTTATCAAAACAAACTTCATGCCACTTGATGTGACATGAAGTTTTTGATTTTATTAAAATTTTAAATTACTCGGCGAGTAATTTTTCCTCTTCGGGAGGAAGATACTTCTTAAAGCTGCTCTGCTTTAACTTCTTGAGGTCGTAACGACCGAAGAAATCAAGCTCAACCTTTGAAAGCTTGTCGTAAACATATACGTCGCTTTCAAAGAACAAAGGAATTACAGGCATTGCAGAAGCAAGATACTCTTCAGCTTCGTGCATAGCCGCTGTTCTGGGCTTTACTTTTTCTGCATCCATAAAAGCTTTACAAAGCTCGTCGTAAACTTCATCAATAAATCCTATGCGGTTTGCGTTGTAAACAACGCTGCTTGCGTCTGTTCCTGTTGTTACGTCGATAAATCCGCCGCCGTATACACCCGAGAACGTTGTGAGAATGGAGTATGCGTCGCTTGTCTTACTTACAAGGTCATAGCAGATTACATCAACATTGTTCTGATCAAAAGGCAACTTTCCGTTTGCCTTGTTGTAGAGGTAATTTGCTCTTGGAGCAGTTACTTCAACTTCAAAGCCGAGCTCTTCCCACGCATCTGCAACAAGTTCTATCATATCTCTTTCAAAATCTCTGTAGTTGCTGCATTCAATGTTTATTGTTCCGCCCGAAACACCTGCTTCTTTAAGGAGTTTCTTTGCTTCATCGAGGTTTGCCGAAGCACTGATAATATCGCCGCCCTCTTTTCTGAAGTCCTTACTCTTGGAAGTGTCCTCGACACCAAAAGGAACAAATCCTGTTGCGGCTTTGAGTTCCATGGGAGCAAGTTGTACGAGTGCGTTTCTGTCTATAGCAAGTGAGAGAGCACGTCTTACGTTTGCATCCTTAAACAATTCGTTTTCGGGATTGAAGAACATAGCATATGTCGAGGGGCTTTCTGCAGTCTTTACCTTTTTGCCTGCCGCATCAAGAGTTTCCTTTGATGCACCGTTAAGGTTTATGTAGAATGACTTGTTGTCATTTGTAAATTCCTCGGATATGTCTTTGTTGCCGATAAATCTTAAATACTGAGCATCTGCATCGTTGCCCTCGGAGTAAAGGTTTACAAGTCTGTAGGGTTTAACAACCTTGTCGAGCTTGTTTGAATCGCTGTCGGAAACTGCGTGATAATAAAGGCTTCTTTCGAGGGTAAACTCGGAATCCTTCCATGCCTTGATTTTGAACGGACCGTTTGTTATCCAGGAAGAACCGTCGCTTGTGCACCATTCTTCGCCACGAGAGACAATGTCTTCTCTGAGCGGAACAAGTGAAGGGCTTGCAAGACGGCGAAGGAAATATTTAACATCTGTAAACTCGGGTTCAAATGTAATTTCAAGAACTCTGTCACGGATAGCACGAACACCAAGGTCGTTCACGGAAACAAGGCCTTTTTTAACTTCCTTAGCATTGAGGATAGGATAGAGCAAGGAGGCATTGGGGTTATCATTTTCGGGAAGAAGAAGTCTCTGCCAAGCAAAGATAAAATCTTCTGCGTCAACAACGATACCGTCTGACCATCTTGTGTGTTCTATGTCAATAACGAGCTTCAAGTAATTGTCACGCTCGTCGACCTCATATTCCCAATCTTCTGCAAGGGCTTTTACAAGCTTGCCGTTGTCATCTATTTTTGTAAGACCTTCGAAAAGAAGTCCCATAAGCTTTGTTGTGTCGGTAGTTGTATAAACTGCCGCAGGGTCAATGCTTGTAGGAAGAGCACAAAGGTATGTCTGAACTATAGCACCCTTAACCTTGTCTTTCTCCTTTTTCTTGCCCGCTTCATCGTCCGAAGAAGCACAACCTGCAAGGGTTGAAACCACAAATAACGAAGCGAGAAGTAATGATAGTAACTTTTTCATGGATAAATTTCCTCCCAAAAACTCGTTGACGTCACTATTATTTATATTCTTATGAATATATTTACGCCTTTAATACTGTATATTATAGCACTAATGTCAAACATAATCAATCGAATATTTTTGAATTTTTATATTTTTCGTTTTGCACAAAAAAATAGGTAAAATTTGTGAAAAAAACAATTTTTATAGGGCAAAACTCACAAATTTAAAACAAATAACGAAAAAATGTTAATATATTTGTTTGATTTTTCAGAATAATCGTATGAGGGTTGTAATAAATATAGTATTGACTTACAGAATACACGAGGAAACAATTGTGTTTTGTAGGAAAAATAAAAAACCATGGAGGTACAATATGAATAATTTTTATAGTCCCGAAGGATGTCTTATAGACACAAATGAGAATACCGAGCACATATCAAGCCTTGCAGGACTTGAGTATGCACTTAGCTGCGGACTTATTCTCGAAGCAAGGGCAAGTCTTTGCGATGCCGAACGAAACCTCGTTGTCGACCTCGGAAATTACAAGGGAATAATTCCCAGAGACGAGGTGGCGTACAGTCCCGACGGAGTACCGACAAAGGACATAGCAGTTATAACAAGGGTGGGAAAACCCGTTTGTTTTAAGGTCAGGTCTGTCGAAAGAAATAATGGAGAGGTTAAAATATATCTGTCCAGAAGACTTGCACAGAAGGAGTGCTATGAAAATTACATATCATATCTTGAGCCTGGGGACGTCATTGACGCAAGGGTTACGCATATGGAGCCGTTCGGATGCTTTTGCGATGTTGGATGTGGATTTGTGTCGCTTCTGACGGTGGACTGCATATCTGTTTCAAGGATAAGTCACCCCAAAGAACGATTTTTTGACGGTCAGTTTATAAAGAGTGTTGTAAAACAGATAGAATTGTCAAGCGGAAGAATAACTTTGTCGCACAAAGAGCTGCTTGGAACGTGGAGCCAGAACGCACAGGGATTTGCCGCAGGACAGACGGCGGCGGGAATTGTCAGGAGCATAGAGCCATACGGAATTTTTGTCGAGCTTACCCCGAATCTTGCGGGACTTGCCGAATGGCGTGATGATATAAGCGTCGGACAGAGCACGGCGGTGTACATAAAGAGCATAATGCCCGAAAAAATGAAAATCAAGCTTGTTATAGTGGACAGCGGCTCTGCGGCTTTGAAAACCAAACCCAAATATTTTATTGAAGAAGGCCATATAGACATATGGGAATATTCCCCCGAACAGAGTGTAAAGAAGGTCATAACCGAGTTTGTATAATTAACTCTCAAAATGGCATTTGAAAGGGTAATATGTATAATAATATAAAAAAATGAAGATTTTTGATTGGCAGGGAACTTTTTTGTGTATCCTTGCCGATTTTTTTGTCAAAATGTTTCAGTAAATCTATTAAAGTGTAAACAATTTGTTTTAATGAATAAAATGCTTGACAAATTGATTTAAAAGTGATAAAGTAATATACTGCATTATAATCGAGTAGTATTGTGCCCGATAATAGCCAAAATCGGAAAATAATGCTCAGAAATACAAAATGACCGAGAAGTGAATGGAGTGATTGCATACCATGGTGAAGCCTTGCAAACTCGGCAACAACATCAGGTACAGCTTTTCGAAAATAGACGAAAAGCTCGAAATGCCAAATCTTATTGAAGTTCAGAAGGAGTCGTATGAATGGTTCCTTACGGACGGAATGAGAGAGGTGCTTGAGGACGTATCTCCTCTTGTAGACTACACGGGAAATCTTTTTATTGAATTTGTAGATTTCTCTATTGACAAGACACCTAAGTATCCGGTTGAAGAATGTAAAGAGCGTGATGTAAACTACGCCGCACATCTTCGTGTTACAGTAAGACTGTGCAACAGGGAGACGGGTGAGGTTAAGGAATCCGAAGTGTTTATGGGCGATTTTCCGCTTATGACAGAACAGGGAACCTTTGTTATAAATGGTGCGGAACGAGTAGTTGTTTCGCAGATTGTGCGTTCTCCCGGTATCTATTATGAGTCAATAGACGACAAGTCGGGCAAAAAGCTCTTTGCCGCAACTGTTGTTCCTTACAGAGGAGCGTGGCTCGAATATGAGACTGATGCAAACGACATTTTCTATGTTCGTATCGATAAAAACAGAAAGCTTCCTGTAACTATATTCTTGAGAGCTCTTGGTATTTCTTCAGACAAAGAGCTTATAGATGTTTTCGGTGAAGACGAAAAGCTTAAAGTTACAATGGAAAAGGACCTTATGGAGAGCGAAGCGGTTAAACGTGGAACAACTCCTCAGGAAGAAGCGTTAAAGGAACTTTATAAAAAGCTTCGTCCGGGCGACCCTGCGATTGTTGAAAGTGCTCTTACACTAATAAATAACCTTTTCTTTGACGCTAAGAGATATGATATTTCTGCTGTCGGAAGATACAAGTTCAATAAGAAGATTGCACTTGCAAGAAGAATTGCAGGCTTTAAGCTTTCACGTCCTGTAGCAAATCCGTTTACAGGTGAAATAATGTTCGATGAGGGAGTTATTCTTTCGACAAAGGACGCACTTGCTATCGAAGAAGCAGGCGTAAACGAAGTTTACCTCTATCCGATGGATGTTGAGAACGGAGCAGAATTCAAGGTGTTCTCAAATAAGATGGCATTTATGGATAAGCTCGGTATTATACCTGAGAGTTACGATTTGTCATCGCTCAAGGTGGATGAAAGAGTTAATACTGTTGTTCTTTCGGAAATTCTCGAGTCAACTTCAAGCTGTGAGGAATTTATTGAGGCATTCAATGCAAGAAGAGCGGAACTCATACCTAAGCATATAACACGTGAAGATATTTATGCGTCGGTTAACTATATGCTCTGCCTTGCAAACGGTTGCGGAAATGTCGATGATATCGACCATCTGGGTAACAGAAGACTCCGCAGCGTAGGAGAACTTCTCCAGAATCAGATGCGTATAGGCTTTACCCGTATGGAAAAGCTCGTAAAAGAGCGTATGACCATGCAGGATAACGAAAACCTTACACCTCAGAGTCTTATCAATATAAGACCGATAGTTTCTGCAGTAAAGGAATTCTTTGGTTCTTCACCGCTTTCACAGTTTATGGACCAGGCAAATCCTCTTGCAGAGTTAACACATAAGAGACGTCTGTCTGCACTCGGCCCCGGTGGTCTTTCAAGAGACAGAGCTTCGTTTGAAGTGCGAGACGTTCACTATACTCACTACGGACGTATGTGTCCTATAGAAACACCTGAAGGTCCTAACATAGGTCTTATCTCGTATCTTTCAACGTATGCAAAGATAAATAAATTCGGTTTTATCGAAGCACCGTACAGAAAGGTTGATAAAGAGACAGGTGTTGTTACAGACGAGGTTGTGTATATGACAGCCGATGTCGAGGACCAGTTTGTCGTAGCTCAGGCAAACGAGCCTCTTAACGAGGACAACACATTCAAGAATAACAGAGTAACTGTTCGTATACGTGAAGAAATCACAGAGGTGGAAAAAGAACGTGTTGATTACATGGACGTTTCACCTAAGATGGTGGTATCAGTAGCAACAGCTATGATTCCGTTCCTTGAAAACGACGATAATACCCGTGCACTTATGGGTTCAAACATGCAAAAGCAGGCAGTTCCGCTTATGATGACCGAAAGTCCTATTGTAGGAACAGGTATGGAA
The DNA here is from genome assembly GCA_045631825.1 of Eubacteriales bacterium. GTDB lineage: Bacteria > Bacillota > Clostridia > Oscillospirales > CAG-382 > UMGS1387. The sequence continues at coordinate 11,004 of JAZQVQ010000248.1, forward strand.
TACAAGGCGGCAGTTGACTCAGGCGTTGTTGTATGTGCAAAAGAGGCTGGTATAGTCGAAAAGGCAAGTGGTGATATTATCACAGTCCGTGAAGATGATGGTAATAAGAGAACTTATCACCTTATCAAATTCAAGAGAAGTAACCAGGGGACTTGCGTAAACCAGAGACCGATAGTCTTCAAGGGCGAAAGAGTTGAAAAGGGACAGGTTATTGCCGATGGCCCAGCAACAAGCAACGGAGAAGTGTCTCTCGGTAAGAACGCACTTATCGGATTTATGACCTGGGAGGGTTATAACTACGAGGACGCCGTTCTTCTCAACGAAAGACTTGTAAGAGATGATGTATATACATCTATCCATATAGAAGAATATTCTCACGAGGCAAGAGATACAAAGCTCGGACCTGAAGAAATCACCCGTGATATACCCAATGTCGGTGAAGATGCACTCAAAAATCTTACCGCCGACGGTATTGTATGCATAGGTGCAGAGGTTCATGCAGGTGACATCCTTGTCGGTAAGGTTACTCCCAAGGGCGAAACAGAGCTTACTGCCGAAGAAAGACTGCTCAGAGCGATTTTCGGCGAAAAGGCAAGAGAAGTGAGAGATACCTCGCTTAAGCTTCCTCACGGAGAGAGCGGTATCGTTGTTGACGTTCGTGAATTTTCACGTGAAAACGCCGACGAGCTTCCTCCCGGAGTGAATAAAGTTGTAAGAGTATACATCGCACAGAAGAGAAAAATTTCTGTCGGTGACAAGATGGCGGGACGTCACGGTAATAAGGGTGTCGTTTCAAGAATACTTCCCCCTGAAGATATGCCGTTCCTTGAAGACGGAACTCCGCTTGATATAGTTCTTAATCCGCTGGGCGTTCCTTCGCGTATGAATATCGGTCAGGTTCTTGAAGTGCATCTCGGTATTGCAGCAAAGAAGCTTGGCTGGAAGATTATGACTCCTGTATTTGACGGTGCAAACGAGCAGGATATTGCAGAATGCCTTGAAAAAGCAGGCATGAGTCCTGACGGAAAGAGCTGGCTGTATGACGGTAGAACGGGTGAACGCTTTGATAACCCTGTAACTGTAGGTATAATGTACTACCTCAAGCTGCATCACCTTGTTGACGATAAGATTCATGCACGTTCAACCGGTCCTTACTCACTTGTAACCCAGCAGCCTCTTGGCGGTAAGGCACAGTTCGGTGGACAGCGTTTCGGTGAAATGGAAGTTTGGGCTCTTGAAGCGTACGGTGCAGCTTATACACTTCAGGAAATCTTGACCGTTAAGTCTGACGACGTTATCGGACGTGTTAAGGCATACGAATCCATAATAAAGGGACAGAATATACCGACACCGGGTGTCCCCGAATCATTTAAGGTTCTTATAAGAGAGCTTCAGTCT
>JAZQVQ010000249.1:0-1674 GCA_045631825.1 Eubacteriales bacterium
TTGAACGCTTTATTCCACACAATTGAGTCGGACCGTCCGACTCTTTTTTCTTATACTACAGGAAATATCAACGAAAATCCCCGACAGGCTCACAATGAACAAGTCCGTTAAAAACGGACAATGACAAAAAACACCCTCCTATGGTATAATTAAAAAAACCATAGGAGGGATTTTTATGCCAAGGGAGTATCGCCACATACAGCAGTACGAAAAAGAGCTGTTAGAGCTGAAAGAAAAAGGATTAACAGTACGAGAAATAGGAGAACGCTATGGATTGTCATATGAAAAAACACATGATTTTTTCAAGCGATACAATCGAAAGCAACGAAAAATAGCAAAAGGAATAGAAACAAAAAGAAAAGGCAGACCGTGCAAGGATGGAACAACGTTGCCACCATCGATTCAACAATTGAGCAAAGTTACTCAACTACAATATCAGCTTGCAATGAAAGAACGGCGTATTAAAAGTTTGGAAATGGAGAACAAACTGCTGCAGGATTTTCTCTTGCTTACAGAAAGGAAGTGAAGACAAGCGTAAAATACATGGTGATCTATCGTCACAAAGATAAATATTCGATCAGTGAGATGTGCCGGTTCTTCGAGGTGTCAAGAAGTGGCTACTATGACTATGTCAAAAGAATGGATAAGCCTGCATGGGATATGCCTCTTGCTAACAAGATCAAGGAATGCCAGGACAAATGCGGAAAAACATACGGATATCGTCGTGTGCATATATGGCTTGAGCGCAATGGTATACATCGGAACCCCAAAACAATATTGCGTGTGATGCAAAAGTACAATTTGCTATCTGTTATCAGACGTCGCAAATTCTACAAATATACCGAGCGTCTTCACAAATACGAGAACCTTTGGAAACAGAATTTCCAAGCAGATCGACCTAATCAAAAATGGGCAACTGACATTTCGTATATACACACGAAGCAAGGCGTTCTGTATCTTTCGATTATTCGGGATTTGTATGACAATAGCATAGTCGCATACAAGACCGGTACTCAGCAAACGGTCAATCTTGTGTTAGATACCATAAGAGCAGCTAAAAGAAAAGAGAAAGTCACTGCAGAGCTGCAACTCCACAGTGACCAAGGCTTTCAATACACCTCACACGCATATTTCAAGCTAACACAAGCATACCACATTTCGCCCTCAATGTCAAGCAAGGGAAATCCTTATGATAACGCAATGGCGGAAAACTCTTTCTCTATCCTTAAAACAGAATGTATTCATCGTACAAAGGTAAAAACCTATGAGGAGGCGCGCCTCCTCATAGGTAAGTACATACGTTTTTATAACAACGAGCGCATCCAATCAAAAACAAAACTGACTCCGCTTGAAAAACGAAGTCAGTATGTCGCTTAAACTTTAATTTTACCTACCATAGGGGCTTTTTGTGCTGTCCGTACAAATTGGGGCACAACATTAAAAATCTGTCGGGGTTTGATCATCTAACAGGCTTCGCTATCCGTCAGCAAATTCGTCAGATATTCCTTCATCCTCTTTATCGGTCTTATAAACGCGATATACATCAGAAGCAGCATAAAGGGAAAAGTCACGAGGGTCAATAACGATACCGCATAGAAGGGGGCAAACAGGATGAGTACCAAAATATTCATTCTGAAAACGATGGATACGGTAGTTACTCCGTCTGTTTCCGTG
>JAZQVQ010000250.1:0-1663 GCA_045631825.1 Eubacteriales bacterium
CACTTCCTGTCAAGCAAGGGAATATACGTTTCCAGCGGCTCTGCCTGCTCTTCAAACTCGGGACACCAAAACTACGTGCTCCCGGATTTTGGACTTACCGATAAGGAGGCAGACCACTCTATCCGCATCAGCCTTGATGCATCTCTCACCCGTGATGATGCAGATAAGCTCATAGAAGCATTAAACGAGGGTCTTTCTACACTTGTAAGATCTGAAAAATAAAAACAGTTGCAAATTTTGAACTGATCCAGTAAAAACGGACAATGACAAAAGAACCCCTCCTATGGTATAATTAAGAAAACCATAGGAGGGATTTTTATGTCCAGAGGATATCGTCATATAAAGCAATATGAAAAAGAAATATTTGAATTAAGATCACAAGGTATGACATTGCGAGAGATCGGCGAAAAATACGGTTTCACATACGAACAAATGCACAATTTCATAAGCCGTCATAATATGAATCAGAGAAAAATTGCAGCTGGAATTGCACTTAAAAGAAAAGGCAGACCCCCGAAAAATTATGATATCAACGAAGCTGACAAGGTAACAGAGTTAAAATATATCCTTGCCAGAAAAGAAGCAAAGATAAAGAGTTTGGAAATGGAGAATGAATTGATGCGGGATTTTCTCTCGCTTACAGAAAGGAAGTGAGACCAAGCGTAAAATATATGGTTATCTACCGTCATAAAGACAAATACGGAATAAGCGAAATGTGCCGGTTCTTCAAGGTGTCCAGAAGCGGTTACTATGATTATGTGAAAAGGTTGGACAAACTTGCATGGGATTTGCCTTTGGCTGAAAAGATCCGAGAATGCCAGGACAAGTGTGGAAAGACATACGGATATCGACGAGTACATATATGGTTAGAAAGAAATGGCATATACAGAAATCCCAAAACTATTCTGCGTGTAATGCAAAAATATAATATGCTGTCTGTAATAAGACGTCATAGATATCACAAATATACAGAACATATACACAAATATCCAAACCTTTGGAAACAAGACTTCAAAGCGGATAGACCAAATCAAAAATGGTCAACGGACATTTCATATATACACACTAAGCAAGGAGTATTGTACTTATCAATCATTCGAGATTTATATGATAACAGTATTGTTGCATACAAAACCGGCACACAGCAAACAGTAAATCTTGTACTGAATACAATTAGAGCTGCCAAAAGAAAAGAGAAGGTCACCGCAGAGTTGCAGCTCCACAGTGACCAAGGCTTTCAATATACATCGCAAGCATATTTTAAGCTGACACAATCATACAACATAACGCCGTCAATGTCAAGTAAGGGGAATCCTTATGACAACGCTATGGCAGAAAATTTTTTCTCGATCCTAAAAACGGAATGTATACATCGCGTGAAATTGAAAACCTATGAGGAGGCGCGCCTCCTCATAGGTGAATACATTTACTTCTACAACAACGAAAGAATTCAAACTAAAACAAAACTGACTCCGCTTGAAAAACGAAGTCAGTATGTTGCTTAAAATTTAATAGATTATACTATAGGGGTGTTTTTTTGTGCTGTCCGCACAAATTGGGGCACATCAAAACTCGGTGTTTTATTTTGTTAAAACAGTTGATTTTTTTATTTGTGTAATGTATAATTAATATATATGTCGTAAAAGAGGTGAAAATATGTTTT
>JAZQVQ010000251.1:0-2175 GCA_045631825.1 Eubacteriales bacterium
TTAATATTTCACCTATATCCTTTTTCAGTTTTCCATAGATCTCTTTTCTGCGATACTTGGGTGCAAATACAACGTGATACTGACATCTATATTTTGAGTGTGCCGTACTTCTGATATCATTCTTTTCTAACATATTTTTAAACTCCTTGTATTATGTAACACGATGTTAAACCACTTACATTTTACTTGGAGGTTATTACTTTCTCTATATTCGGGCTTGCTTAAAGCTCGCCCGTTTTATTGTAGCTCCGCTCGTTTTTGCCCCCGGTAGAACCGGGGGTTTATTTCCACGTCTAAAGACACCAAATACATAGAAAAACGGCTTTTCAGCCGTTTTTTCTACTTTTTAGTTACAGTGAAATTATTTTTATAATTTCTCTTCTGTTATTTCTTTTTTGTATGGTCTGTGCATTTTGCTACAGCCCCTTTTTATTTGTATAACCTTTACAAAATTGACTAATAATATTACAAAAGTCTACGAAAGGAATTTTTGATAATGCTTGTTTCTGGGAACTCTTTGGGCAAACGTGGTGTGCTTAATTTCAAATCAAACATAAAGGTATGTGCCTGTGCGTGCGGCGGTGGAGAAAAAGAAAAAAACGGGCCACTTGGTGCGTATCTTGATGTATGTTGCCCCGAAAAGCTTGAGGGCGATTCGTGGGAAAAGGACGAAAGTGAAATGGTACGTATGACCTTCAATACCGCACTTTCAAAAATGGGTGTAAGCGAAAAGTCGCTCGATATTGTTTTCGGCGGAGATTTGATGAATCAATGCACCGGTACGGCATATGGATTGAGTTCTTTTGACGTGCCATATATTGGTTTATACGGTGCTTGCTCGACATTTGCACAAGGTGTTATGATGGCAAGTCTGCTGATTGAATCAGGACAAATAAACACTGCCGCAGTTGCTGTGTCCTCCCATTTCTGTACAGCAGAGCGTCAATACAGATTCCCTCTCGAATATGGTGCTTTCCCTTCCCCCACTGCTCAAAACACTGTTACGGGCTGCGGGGTTATGATACTGTCAAGAGCAGACAAAGATGAAAGAGGTGTTTTCGTAAAGCAGGCACTTCCCGGTATTGTCATTGACAGAGGCATAAAGGATGCGGCAAATATGGGAGCGGCAATGGCAACCGCTGCCGCCGACACAACCGCAAGATTCCTTGAAAGCTCCGGTCAGGCACTCTCTGATTTTGACATATTTGCAACTGGTGATTTAGGCACAGTCGGTCACGATATGCAGAAAGATATATTGAAGCAAAGAGGAATTGACGTAAACGTCGGCAACCTTTGTGACTGCGGAACTATGATTTACGATTTAAAAAATCAGAGTGTAGGCTGCGGCGGCTCGGGTTGTGGCTGCAGTGCAGTCGTTACAAGTGGGTATATTTTCGACTGTCTTTCAACGGGTAAATTCAAAAGAGCGGCAATTATCGGAACGGGTGCTATGATGAGTCCTCAGTCTTTATTGCAAAACTTATCCATTCCTTCAGTAGCACACCTTGTTACCTTTGAAAAAAAGTGATTTCAGTTTGGGGGAATACAAATGATTTATCTCTGGGCTTTTCTTGTGGGTGGCTTTTTATGTATGATAGCACAGATTCTCATTGACAAAACAAAGCTTACTCCTGCAAGAATTCTTGTATTATACGTCGTTACAGGCGTTGCACTTACTGCTTTAGACATTTACGAGCCTCTTGTAAAATTTGCAGGTGCAGGTGCTACGGTTCCGCTTATGGGTTTTGGGTATTCGCTTGCAAAAGGTGTTGAAAGTGCCATTAAAAGTGACGGAGTTTTCGGCATTATAACAGGAGGACTTAAGGGTACCGCCGGCGGAATAAGTGCCGCTATAATTTTTGGTCTGTTATCAGCCCTTATCTTCAAAAGCAAGGACAGACGTACAAAGGATTCGAAGAAAAAGTAATCAAAACCACCAGTTCAACTGGTGGTTTGCTCACCCCTAAAAGGAGTTGCTACTGGCTTAGCCCCTGAAAGGGGCACTGAAGATTTAACATCGCATTACAATCACTAGCAGCCGCTCACGTGCGGCTGTTTATTTTCGCCTACTTATTCTTGCTACCCGTAAACGGGTCGGTATATTCTTTTAGAGTCAACTGATCCTCGGCTATGTCTTCTTCCAACTGTTCGCGGATATACTGGGCAATCACCTTT
>JAZQVQ010000252.1:0-3197 GCA_045631825.1 Eubacteriales bacterium
TGGTTGCTGACACTCTTTGGGTTTTTGCAAAAGAGTAAATAGAATTGACAAAGGCGAATCATTGTGATATACTGACAGAAAATAATAGTTGGCAAAATCGCCGAAAGTCGGTGACGCAAAGCAAAGAGGCTAAGGTTTTACACTATGCCAGTCCAGCTGCAATGATACGAGGTCTGATGTGACTTTATATTGTTGCAGCTTTTTGTTTTTTGTATATAAAAAACATGTTATTGTATACTTGTAGTCAGAAATAAAAAATGTTTGGAGCAAGTGAGATGAGTAATAAGTTATTAAAAAAGTGTATGATTTTTTTGTCTGAAAGAAAGAATCTGTCCAAAGAGCGACACCTTTTGAAAAAAATTGAAGAAGGCTTTAAAAATGACGAGTTTAAAATGCATCTTCAATTTATTGTTGATAATAAGACAAAGAAGATTGTATCAAGCGAAGCTCTTTCAAGATGGGAAAATTCTTCCGGAGAGGTTATATTCCCCGGAGTGTAAATAGGATTGATGGAAAAATCCGGACTTATTGTAAAGTTTGATTACTATATGTTTGAAATGGTATGTAAAAAACTTTCCGAATGGAAAAATTCTGATTTTAATGAACTTACCATATCCTGCAATATTACAAGAATTACTATATCCGAAAAGAGTTTTGTTTCAAAGATAAAAGAAATAGCTGATAAGTATGATTTTGACAGAAGCAAACTCCTGATTGAAATTACAGAAGATTCAATCGAAAAGAATATGGATGTGGCAAAGAATAATATTATAAAAACAAAAGAACTTGGATTTAGTATTGCATTAGATGATATTGGCAGTGGATATGCAACACTATCAAGCCTTTGTGATTATCCTGTTGATGTTGTTAAAATCGACCGTAATATTTTGCTTCAAACCGAAACAGATGCAGGAAAGGAACTGTTTCTTGGCATTATCGCAAAAGTTCACGAGCTTGGTCTCAAGGTTGTATGCGAAGGTGTTGAGAAAGAAGAACAAAACACATTAGTATAAAGAAGTGACTGTGATTATATCCAAGGGTGGTATTATTCAAAAGCTCTTCCGGAAACATTGGCAGAAGATTTTTATAAAGAGTATATGAAGAAGTTTTAAAAGGTGAAGATAAGTGAAAAAACTCATAATACAACTGATAAAATTTGGGATTGTCGGTGTAATTGCAACCTTGATTGATGTAGCTGTGCTGATGATTTTAAAAGAATTTATGCACATTGATGTTCTTGTAGCATCGGCGGTTGCTTTCTCAGTATCGGTTATAGCAAATTACATTTTAAGTATGCTATTTGTTTTTAAAGGCAGTGAAAACAGTAAGTTAAAAGAATTTATAGTGTTTGTTGCTCTTAGCATTGGTGGACTTTTATTAAATCAATTTATAATGTGGATTGGAACAGAAATAATGACCGCTTACTATCTTTGGGCTAAGGTGTTTGCTCTTGTTTTTGTTCCGTTATACAATTTTGTTACAAGAAAAATATTTTTGGAGAAAAAAGCTCCGTAAGGAAGATTGACTATGAATGATAAGTTTTCAAAGGATTTATACAGATACTATGGAGAAAAGGGCGAAAGTTTTATTAAAAGGCTTTTAAGACCAACCGAGCTTAAGTTTATTGCTCTTTTCAGAAAGGCAGAAAAATGTAGATTCAAGCCTTTGAAATTATACTATACAGTTAAACTAAAACTTATGTCTTATAAAACGCAGATACAAATTCCGGCACGTACAAAAATTGACGAAGGATTTTATATAGGTCATACAGGTAGAGTTATTATACACCCGGAAGCAGTCTTGGGAAAAAATATGAATGTGGGGACAGGCGTAACCATAGGATATGAAAACAGAGGCAAACGAAAAGGAGCTCCTATTTTCGATGGTAATTGTTGGATCGGAACGAACTCGGTTGTCGTTGGTAATATAAAAATTGGCGAGGATGTAATGATTGCACCTTTGACCTTCGTAAATTTCGATGTTCCATCCCACAGTATTGTAATAGGAAATCCAGCCAAGATAATACATAGAGAAAACGCAACAGAAAATTATATAGAAAACAGAGTATAAAAAATGGAGGTGAGCTTAGAATGGCAACAAAAGATAACAGAATTAAATATAACTTGTTGTCAGGTGTTTTGTATCAAGTTGTCCTTATTGCCCTGAGCTTCCTTCTTCCAAGACTTTATCTTGAAAATTTCGGTTCAGAAGTTAATGGAGTTCTTTCCACTATTAAGCAGATTTTTGCATATGTGGTTTTGCTTGAATCAGGTATAGGTCTTGCGACTACCCAAGCACTCTATAAACCTGTTGCCGAAAAAAATCATAACAAGATAAGCTCTGTTATCTCAGCAACACATAGTTACTATGTTAAAGTCGGCATCATATATGCAATTATTGTACTTTTAATCGCTTTTGCATATGAATATATTGTACCAACGAGCATAGAACCGGGTTTGATTTTCGGGATTGTAATACTCACCGCACTTCCAAATCTGTTCAGTTATTTTATGCAAGCTAAATACAGAATACTTTTAGAGGTTGACGGCAGAAAATATGTTATAACAAATTCTGAGACGATTTTGCAGCTTGTTTCAAACATTGCAAAAATAGTTGTTATATTATTTACAAACAATCTTCTGCTTATGCAGCTTTCATACTGTATAATATCTCTCTTGCAGCTTCTTTACATATATATTCACGCTAAAAAAAGATATAAATGGTTAAGTATTAACGCTGAACCTGATTATGAGGCAATTTCTCAAAGAAAATCTGTCTTGGTTCATCAGGTATCGGGAATGGTTTTTAATAATACCGATGTTTTGCTATTGTCGTTTTTATGTGATTTTAAGGTGGTTAGTGTTTATACAATTTACAACATCTTCTTTTCACAGGTACAAACATTTATTACAAGCATTATTTCAGGGTTCAGCTTTGCACTTGGTCAGATGTTTCATACTGACAGAGAGAAATTTATGAAAGTATATAATGTGTATGAAACATTTTATATTATGGCAACCTTTATTATTTATACTTTGATGGCAATATTTTTGTTACCGCTTATTCAGATATATACAAAAGGAATCAACGATGCAAATTACACCAATGCACTTTTAATACTCCTTTTTGTTATTATGAACCTTTTAGCAAACGGTAAACTTCCGTCAAACCATGTTCTTGAATATTCGGGCAAGTTT
>JAZQVQ010000253.1:0-4992 GCA_045631825.1 Eubacteriales bacterium
GATGCAAAGAGCGTGATACTTTCGTCAAAAAATGAGTTGTTGAACGTAACGCCGATAGATGAAAAAACCGGAATGGCAATGGTTTCAACAAAACTAAAGTATTATCTGGATGAAAAACTCAGTGTGCTTTTGCAGGACGCAGGGAGAATTACAAAAGATGTTGATATTGTAATTTATGATACTACAGACGGATTTGTTGTACATACAAGCAACGAAGTTGTCAATGCATATTTTGGCGGAATAGTAGAAGCGGCAAAGGAAATTGAAAAAACTGAATATATAGAAATAGATGGACAAAAAACAGAAATAGGGATGAATATGAGAAGAGGACTCAATGAGTGTTACTCTTTGACATATTCATCAAGGAAACCTGATGCATCAACACCTGTAATAAAGGTATGGAACCAGTTTAAGTATGATTTTAAAAGAAATTTTGTTGATAATAATAACTGGAAGTATATAACAAAAGGCTTGTGGACAACTGTAGGTGTGACGTTCTTTTCTACACTTATAGGTTTTGTTCTCGGTTTTGTTGTTGCTATAATCAGAGTAACATATCAGAAAATTGATGGCATAAGGGGAACTTTTGCAAGAGCAATTATTAAAGTGCTGGATAAAATCTGTGGACTTTATCTTACAGTTTTGAGAGGCACACCGGTTCTTGTTCAGCTTATGATAATATACTTTGTAATACTTATGCCCTTGAGAATAGATAAATTTATTGCGGCTGTTATTTGTTTTGGACTGAATTCTGGTGCTTATGTTGCCGAAATAGTCAGAGGCGGAATTATGAGTATAGATAACGGACAGACCGAGGCAGGACGAAGCCTTGGTTTTGGTTATGCAAGTACAATGTTTTATATAGTTGTTCCGCAGGCATTCAAAGCGGTTTTGCCTGCACTTGCAAATGAGTTCATAGTTCTTCTTAAGGAGACGTCTGTATCGGCGTATATCGGCTTAAATGACCTGGCACGAGGCGGAGATATAATAAGAGGAGTGACATATAGTGCGTTTATGCCTCTTATAGCAGTTGCACTGATATACCTTGTGGTTGTGGTGTGTTTGACGAAACTGGTTGGAATTCTCGAAAGGAGGCTAAGGAATAATGAACGCTAACGAAAATGTGATAATACGGACCGAAAACTTGAAAATGTATTATTTAAATGGTCAAATCAAGGCACTTGATGGTGTAAATGCTGAAATAAAGCGTGGTGAAGTCGTTGTTGTAATTGGACCGTCGGGAAGCGGAAAGAGTACATTTTTGCGTTCACTTAATCTTTTGGAAAATCCGACAAACGGAAAAGTGTTTTTTGAGGGTGTGGATATAACTGCAAAAAATGTAAATATCAACGAACATAGAAAACGTATGGGAATGGTTTTCCAGCAGTTCAACCTTTTTCCCCATATGACTGTTATGAAGAATCTTACAATGGCACCGATTAAGCTTCTTGGAAAGACAAAATCCGAGGCTGAAAGGACTGCCATGGAGCTTTTAACAAAGGTAGGCCTTGCCGATAGGGCGGGGGCATATCCGTCTCAGCTTTCAGGAGGACAGAAGCAACGTGTGGCAATAGCAAGAGCGTTGTGTATGAACCCTGATGTAATGTTGTTTGACGAGCCCACAAGTGCACTTGATCCTGAAATGGTCGGAGAGGTTCTTGCGGTAATGAAACAGCTGGCACTTGAAGGAATGACAATGGTTTGTGTGACACACGAAATGGGGTTTGCAAGAGAGGTTGCGGACAGAGTTATATTTATGTGTGACGGTACTATATGCGAAGAGGGAACACCGGAAATGATATTTACAAACCCCAAGAATGAACGTACTCAACAGTTTTTAAGAAGTATTCTTTAAGCTTGAGTTGTTAAACTAAAATCAAAAGGGGCTGTAGCAAAATGCACAAACCATACAAAAAAGAAATAACAGAAGAGAAATTTTAAAAATAATTTCACTGTAACTAAAAAGTAGAAAAAACGGCCGAAAAGCCGTTTTTTCTATGTATTATTAATTTTTTTGTATTATACACAATCTTCACCTCTCGACGTACCTTTGTACGCCTTCGGGTTCAGATTGTGCATTCTGCACTATTTTGCTACAAGCCCTTTGTTTATAGAATTTCTAAAAGCTTGTCAATGAAAGCTTCCTCACCAAATGTGTTGATTTTAAAGAACATCGCCTGACTTCCGCCTGAGGTGATGGCTGAAATATGTATATTTCCATCGGCATTTTGAAAGAGCGTTACACTTAGACTTACTCTGTTTTTCCCCATGTAACTGTACCTTTCAAAAATGCGTACACTGCAACGTGAGCTACCGTCATAAAAATCGCTTGAATCTTCGAGCGAAGCAGAAACACTGCCATTTAATATTCCGCTTTCAATACGATTTAGTATTTCATCAAAATTTCCTGTCAAAGTTCTTTCTAATTTTGCCATAAATTACCTCCGGATAATACAATAAATCAAGTTTCTTCGATTTCTACAGATAACGTTTCCCATTCCTGCTCGTATTCACTTTGCTTTTGGGCAATTTCTTCAAGGGCATTTTGAATCTCTGTAAGCTTTTGGTAGTCAGAATAAACTTCGGGATTTTCCGCCTGACTGTTTAAAGCTGAAACCTTGTTTTCACATTCTTCAATCAGAGCTTCTAACTTTTCAATTCGCTTTTTCTTTTTGTCAAGTTCCTTTTTGGGAGAAACATATTTTGTTTTTGCTGTTTTTGGTGTTTTTGAAAGGTTAAAAAGAGGCTTTTCGTTGTCGAAAGTATCGGTGAGATTTTCCTTTCGCTTTTGCTCGTATTCTTCGTACGTGTACGCAAAAAACTCGGCATTTCCACCTTCAAAAACAAGCAGTCTGTCAGCTATTTTGTTTACAAAGTATCTGTCGTGAGAAACAAATATGATTGTTCCCTCGTAGTTTGCCAAAATTTCCTCAAGTGTCTGCTTGCCGATTATGTCCATATGATTGGTCGGCTCGTCAAGTATTAAAACGTTCGGACGCTTATGGAGAATCTTACATAGAGTAAGACGTACCTTTTCTCCACCCGAAAGGGTAGAGGCCTTCCTGAAAACGTCCTCACCGCTAAACTGGAAGGAACCAAGAGCCGTCCTGACCTGCGTGTCGTTTAGGTGTGGATACTCCCTTGAAAATATTTCAAATATGGAGTCATCACCGCTCAGAAGTGCAAGTTGCTGGTCAAAATAGGCAATTTCAGTATTGAATCCAAAGGAATACTCACCCGATAACGCAGGGACTTTTCCCATAATTGTCTTTAAAAAGGTTGATTTTCCTATACCGTTCCCACCGATGATACCTAACTTTTGTCCACGTTCAATGTTAATGTTCACAGTGGCTAAAGGGTTTTCGTAGCCTATTACAAGATTTGAAACATTTAACACTTGCCTTGAACTTTGTCCATTAGGTTGAAAGTTGGATTTGAAGGTTTTATTGTCGTAACGGTCGGGAGCAGAGATTATTTGCATATGCTCAAGCAGCTTTATCTTTGACTGAACCATTTTTGCTTTTGTTGCTTTGTACCTGAAACGTTCAATAAGTGACGTCAATCGCTTAATCTCCGCAACCTGAGCATCGTGATCCTTTTGTTGTTTTATGAAATTTTCACGTTTTTGTTTTTCAAAGAAAGAGTAATTGCCTTTGTAACACCTTGTTTCGCCCCATTCAATTTCATAAACCTTGTTTACAATACGGTCAAGGAACATTCGGTCGTGTGAGACAATTACAAGTGTTGATTTGTAATTTTTAAGATAGTCCTCAAGCCATTCAATAGTGTCAATATCCAGATGGTTTGTTGGCTCGTCAAGTAACAGTACGTCGGGCTTTGAAAGCAGCATCTTTATAAATGCAATTTTGGTACGTTGCCCTCCCGAAAACTCGCAGAGAGGCTTTTGTTCATCTTGCTGTGAAAAACCAAAACGGCGAATCATGGTCTGGTATTCTTTTTTGTAGGTAAGACCGCCAAGAGAAATAAATCTGTCGTTTAAATTGGAAAATGAGGAAATGATTTTTTCGTCGTCAGTTTCTTTCATTATTTCCACAAGCTCTGCTATACGATTTTCCATGTTTATAAGGTCTCTGAAAACTTTTCTTATTTCGTCGATAAGAATCGTGTTTTCATTTTCAAACGGCATTTGTCGAAGATAACTGATGACGGGATTTCCTGATTTGATTATTCTAAACTCGTTTTCTCCTGTACCTTCTTCAAGCTCAACTTCGCCCATAATTGCCTTTAGCAACGTTGTTTTTCCACAACCGTTTCTGCCAACAATGGCGATTTTTTCGTTGTCATTTATTTCAATATCTATATTTTCAAGTACCATGTCGCTGTCGTAGTAGACACCGCCATTAATTATTTTATATTGCATTTGTTCTTCCTTTGATATGTGTAAAAAATTATAATATAAAAATTATTATTTATATTCTATCACAGTTTTAAACTTATTTCAACTTAAATTTCGGTAAAAGCAAGGTTTTGAAAAAACATAGAAGTAGAAAAGGTTTTTTGTTGCTTGGCAAGCTCTTTCTTTGAGCATATAATGTCGTGAGGGTAATTAACCCTCAAGGAAAAAACAGTTTGAGGAGCAAAAATTATGAATAACGATTTAAGCATCATGATGAAAGCAAAAACTGAGTCGCAACAACAGGAACAAAAGCAGGTTCTTGCAATTTCCTATGTTCCAATGCAGTGGGCATCATGGGATAAAGTTTACGATATGGACAAAGCTATGGAATATGGCACAGTCTTCCCTGAACTAAACTTGCCGATAATTTCGGAGAGAGGTAAAAAACAATGATGAACGCCAATAAAAATTTAAGCAGAGATAGAGCGATGAGGCAATTACAGAAAGCAAGCTTTGCAGTTGACGAAGCAAGACTTTATCTCGATATGCATCCTGAAGATATGGGTGCAAAAAAGTTTTTTGATAAACACAACTCTATGAGAAAAGCGGCCATTTACGATTATGAAAAGGTATAC
>JAZQVQ010000254.1:0-7281 GCA_045631825.1 Eubacteriales bacterium
CTCGCATATCCATTATAACAGATATTTTAAATTCTGGCGAGTATGTTTTGAATTTTTGTCCTTTTTTTGCCATAAAAATATGCACCTCCAAAAGTGTCTAACTTTTGGGGTGCATATCAAAACTCCCGCTTTTTTGTGTCCAAATTTATTACTACAAGTCGTTACAAGACTTTATTATTTGCTTTTTGCTTTTTTGTTTCTGTCAATAAAGCTTTTTGTTTCAGCAGCAACAACTCCGCTGAGAAGTATAAGTGCTATAAGGTTGGGCAGAGCCATAAGTCCGTTGAAGATGTCAGCAATAGTCCATACTGCACTGACGGTCAGGTAAGGGCCGATAAGCACTGCGAGGATGTAAAGCCATCTGAAAGTCAAAAGAGCTCCTTTTTTGTTGCCGATAAGATAGTGCAGACATTTTTCGGAATAGTAGTTCCAGCCGAGAATAGTTGTAAATGCAAACGCAGCAAGACAAACACAAAGAATAACAGTGCTTATCTTTGTGTTGAAAGGAAGTCCCACGTTGAAAGCGTTTATTGTAACCGAAGCACCCTCAAGGCCTATGTTCCACGAGCCTGTCATGACAATAGCAATACCTGTCATTGCACAGACAATAAGTGTGTCTATAAAAGTACCGGTCATACAAACAAGTCCCTGACGGGCAGGCTCGTTTGTTTTAGCTGCCGCAGCCGCGATGGGGGCAGAACCAAGACCGGATTCGTTCGAGAAGATACCCCTTGCAACACCCTTCTGGATGGTGACAAAGATTGTTCCGACAACACCGCCGGTTACAGCAGACGGATTGAAAGCACCCTTTACAATCTGCACAATTGACGGAATAAGCAAATCAAGATTGCAGAGAATGAGAATAATGCAGGAGCCGACATAAGCGACAATCATAAACGGAACAATAATTTCAGCAACCTTGGCAATTCTCTTAAGTCCACCTATTATAACAAGTGCGGAAAGAATTGTTACAATAACACCGACAATTACAGTAGTAAGACTTATTGAAAGTTCGCCGATAGCAAAAACTTCTCTTGAAGGAATACAGATATTAAATGCGTTTGTAATTCCGTTAACCTGAGTAATAGTACCGATACCGAGAAGTCCTGCAAGAATTCCAAATATTGCAAACAGGCTTCCAAGCCATTTGAAGTTCCAGCCGAATCTTTCCTTGATACCTGTTTCTATGTAGTAGAAAGGTCCGCCCAGAATCGTACCGTCCTTGTCAATCTTTCTGTACTTAACGGCAAGACAGCCTTCGGCATATTTTGTTGCCATACCGAGAAAAGCGGCAATCATCATCCAGAAAAGTGCACCGGGACCTCCAAGACAAATAGCGGTCGCAACACCAATGATGTTTCCGGTTCCGACTGTTGCCGACAGAGCAGTACACAGTGCTCCGAAACTTGAAACCTCGCCGACACCGTCTTTTTCGTCTGAAACAGTATACTTAAGTGCCTTAGGCAAATGGAAAACCTGAAGCAGTCTCAGTCTGAAAGTCAGAAGCACACCGACTACCATAATTATGACGATAAGCGGGACGCCCCATACAAAATCGTCGATTCTTCCTAAAATTTCGTTGAAATTCATAAATACCTCCTGAAAAATAAAAGCCATTATCTGTTGATAATGGCTTTGTAGAAAAATTAAAATTTTTAATTTTATGTAAAATAAAAAATTAAATCTTTGTCCTTTTGCCTGAGAGAGTAGCCTTGCAGCTTTGCCCCTTCGGCACTCAATCAAATGGGCTTCTCCAAGGTACCATCAATCTGCAGTCTTTGCTTTGTTTCCAAAACGCCTGAAAGTTTTACTTCGTCGGCTGTACTTTTTATGTATCTGTGTACATTTCCTGCAGACATCACACAGTAATATTTATTTTGAATTATTATACTTCTAAAAAGCACATATGTCAAGTAATAATATGAAAAAAATCGTATTTTTATTAATCTTTATCAAAAATACGATAGCAAATTATAAAAATATGTGTATTTAGTGCAAAAATACGCACCTTTATAAAAACATACATCCGTATATTTTTTATCTTTGAGAATACAATATTTAAAAGAACATATTTGGGACGGTGCTATAAATGAAAAACTACGAATTTGTGAGTAAAAGTGCACAGAGTATAGTGGAAAAAACCTTTGATGGAAGATATGATAGCTTAGACCGGGTGATAAAGGAAGTAAAAAAGGCAAGACATTATATAAACAGAGCACAGGCCCTGTCGGAAAGCCTGAAAAAAAGTGACATATCCATTCCGAGTGCACTTGAATGGATAAGGGATAATCAATATGTATTTTCTCAGGAAACGGAAGATGTTTTGGCAAGTCTTAAAAAAATCAGGAATAATGGTATTTTTGCGTATAAAACCCCCTTGTTTTATGATGCCTTTCTGGAGTTTTCATTTAGAATTGACTGCCGGATACAAAAAGAACACATAGACATATTTGCACAAAAAGTCTTTGAAAAGTACGCAGACATAAAATATGAGCACATTTTGCTTATGGGCACACTTATACGTGCGTCTCTTGTATCGAGACTGGGAGATGTATGTAAAAAAATGTGTAGCAAAAACGCACTTGGCAAAATAGATTCATATACAAAAAATGTAAAAGATTCGGTGCTTTCGATCAAATATATCTCGGGTTTTGATTTTGAAAGTCTGCTTGAAAAAAGCCCGAGTGAAATACTTTTGAATAAAGACCCGTCGGGCGTGTACAAAAATATGACAAAGTCCTGCAAGGCGTATTACAGAAGGCAAATCGGGGTGCTTTCAAAAAAATACGGTGTCAGCGAAAGCTGTTTTGCAGAAAGTATTTTGCAAAAATGCAAAAGAGGCAACAACGCAAAAGAAAAACACATAGGCTTTTATCTGTACCCCAAAAAGAGAACTTCGGGGAAAATATATCTGGCGTTGCTTTTTGCTGTGACATTTGTAATTGTTTTAAGCCTTGGCGTTTTTGTAACACCATTTTGTCTTTTACTGCTCTTTCCTGTGTGGGAATTTGTTAAACAGATACTTGACAAACTGTTTTTAAAGTTTTGTACAAACATACCCGTGCCAAGTCTTGAGCTTGAAAACATACCCGATGATTGTGCAACGCTTGTTATGATAACAACACTTCTTACAGGGCAGAAAAGTGATAAGAATGTTTTTAATAATCTTGAGAAGATGTATTGCTCGTGCGGTGAGAAAAACGTATATTTTGCTGTTGTCGGAGACCTTGCAGACAGCAAAAGTGCCTTTAGTGAAAAGGATGAAAAGATTTTAAAATATGCACGTGCAAGAATAAATGAGCTGAGAGAAAAATATGGAGAGATATTCTTTTTGTTCACAAGACAAAGACAGTATTCCAAGACGCAGGAAAAGTTTATGGCTTACGAACGAAAGCGAGGGGCTGTTGTCGAGGTCAGTAAATACCTGTGTGCCGAAAGTGACTCGTTTGACGAGTATTCAATAAAGCCCAGCGAGCTTGTAAGGCATCATTTAAAGTACTGTATAACGCTTGATTCAGACACAAATCTCCCCATAGGTGCGGTAAGAAAAATGGTGGGAGCCATAAGCCACCCTTTAAATAAACCCGAATTTACAAACGAGGGCATAGTAAAAAGCGGGTTTGCGATTTGTCAGCCACTTGTTTCGACGGAGCTTGAAAGCTCGGTTAAAACTTCGTTTTCACGCATAATGTCCGGACTTTCGGGAACGGATATGTATTCGGGTGCAAGATTTGACTTGTACCAGACGATTTTTTCAAACGGAATATTTTGCGGTAAAGGAATTTTTGATAAGCGTGTGTTTTGCCTGTCAAATACGGGCAGGAATTCCATAAAGGAGGATGCCGTACTCAGCCACGACGCAATAGAGGGTGCAAGACTCAACTGCAATATGCTCACCGACCTTATCCTTACGGACTCATACCCTAAAAACGAGCTTTCGTACTTCAAGCGTGAGCACAGATGGATAAGAGGAGATGTGCAAAACCTCATCTTTCTTTCAAAGAAAATCAAAAATGCCAAGGGCCAGAGCTTTGTAAACGGTATAAGCGGTCTTTCAAAATTCAAGCTTGCCGATAATGTAAGACGTCACCTCGTGCCTGTTTTTTCGCTGGTGGCGATTGTGGTGTCGCTGTTTTGCACATCTGTAAAAATTGCGGACATTCTGGTTTTGTCGGCAATTTTATGGGTAATTTTTCCACCAATTTTTGATGTTGTTATGTCCTTCCCGACGTTTTTGTCGAGCCTTAACAGACATTTTTATTCAAGGGGAACATTTGTCTCATTCGAGATGAGCTTTGTAAGGAGTTTTCTTTCACTTTGCAGTCTTTGCAAATATGCACTTGTCAGTATTGATGCAATAGTACGAAGCCTGTTCCGCATGTTTGTGTCCCACAGAAATATGCTTGAATGGACAACGGCAAGTCAGAGCGATGCAGAAAGTGCAGACGGCATTTTGGGTTATATCTCAAAAAATCTTACAAGTACAATCATAGGCGTAATAGTATTTATTTTTGCGATAAACCCATTATCGAGAATAATGGGACTTCTGTGGTTTTTCAGCCCTGCCATTTTCTATTTTACGTCAAGACAAACACTTGAGAGAAAAGCCGTGTCTGAAAGCAACAAAAAAATTCTTACAGAATATTGCAGACAGATGTGGGGATATTTTGACGAGAGCGTAACGCAAAAGGAAAACTATCTTGTACCCGATAACATTCAGTTTTTCCCCGACAAAAAGACGGCACACAGGACTTCGCCTACAAATATAGGTTTGTATCTTGTGAGTTGTGTATGTGCGTATGAGCTTGGATTTATACGCATTGCTCATCTGAAAGAACGACTTTTTAATACCCTTGAGACTTTGGATAAGCTTGAAAAATATAAAGGGCATCTTTTTAACTGGTACAACACAAGGGACTTGACTGTTTTAAACCCGGGATTTGTTTCGAGTGTTGACAGCGGAAATTTTGTTGCGTGCCTTATAACCATTAAGACGGCACTTTCGAGGTATGCACAAACCGATAACGATTTTGAAAGACTTGTAAGGAAGATAGATACCTTAATAGAACAGACTGATTTTGAATGTATCTATAATAGAGAAAAGGAGCTTTTTTCAATAGGTCTTGTTGTCGATAAAGACTCGGTGACTATGAGCGAAAACTGCTATGACATATATATGAGCGAAGCAAGAACGCTCAGCTTCATAGCGGTGAGTATGAGAAAGGTTCCCGTGTCGCACTGGGAAAAGCTTTCCAAGGTTTATATCAGTAAAAATAACCGCATAGGTCTTGCGTCGTGGAGCGGAACTGCGTTTGAATTCTTTATGCCACCGATTTTTTTACCTGTTCCCGAGGGCTCTTTGCAGTACGAGGGACTTAAATTTGCACTTGCACAGCAAAAATCGGTCAGAGGTAAAATGGATAATTCTTATGTCTGGGGGACTTCGGAAAGTGCATTTTTTGCTTTTGACCCGTCTCTCAATTTCCAGTATAAAGCACACGGAATTCCGCTTCTGGCACTAAAAAAGCTGTCGGGCAAGGAGGTTGTTATTTCGCCGTATTCGACATTTCTGGCACTTGAATTTGACGAAAAGGGTTGTATGAAAAATCTGCATAGGCTTGAAAAAAACGGGTGTACAGGAAGATACGGCTTTTTCGAGGCGATTGATTTTACACCCGAAAGAGCAGGAACAAAGGCAAATATAATAGAATCTTTTATGTCGCACCATATAGGAATGAGCTTTGCCTCGGCGACGAATGCAATTCTTTCGGGATTTGTCAGAAAATGCTTTATGTCGGACGAGAAAATGATGTGCGGAAAAATGCTTTGTGACGAGAGAGTACACGCAGATGTAGTTGTAAACAAAAAGAAGTATAGTTTCAGTAAAGACAGCTTCCCGACGTTTGACTTTAAGGAAAATTTTGGAAAAGTGTATAATTTTGAAGGTTTTGACGAGCCTGCCTGTGCAATTATTTCTGATGGAAAGGTAAGCGTTACAGCATCAAATAACGGATTTGTGCGTATTTGCTCGGACGGTGTTTGCTTTAACAGAGCGAGCAGACAGACGCATAATCTGCTTGATTCTTTCTTTGTGTTTGTAAAAATAAATGACAAGGTGTACAGTGCTTCGCCGAGTCCGTTAAAAGATGAAAACACAAGATATGTATTTGAAAAAACGTCGGGAAAAATTTCGTATAAGGCATATATAAAGGATAGCGAAAGGGCAAAAGAAAAGTATTTGTTTACCGTCTCTTTTTCAATTGACAGTGAAAACAATAATGCCTTTTGTTGCTTTGCTCAGATAAAAGCTCTTGACAAACAGCCTGTCACAAACGCAAGTTTTGCGTTTGCGTTTGAGCCTATGATATGTAATCAGAAACAGTATGATGCACACAAGGCTTTTGCGGATTTGTTTGTGTCGGGCGAATTTGTAAAAGACAAAAATATACTTTGCTTTACAAGAAAAAGCAGAGAAAAAGGCGAGGACAAATACCTGCTTGTGACAAGCTCGGACAATAACGCAAAATATGTCTGCTTTAAAGATAAAATCTTTTGCCCGGGTAAGATGGAGGATGTCTTTGCAAACATTTTTGACGTAAAGAGCGAAGATGTTTTTGGAGCTTGTATAAATCCGTACTGCCTTGTTATAGCCAATGGGCAAAAGGATAAACACGGCAGATTCTTCAGTGAGCTTGCCATATCACTTGTATTGCAGGGGCAGGAAAACGGAGATTTTACGGATTTCCGTATAAAATCCGAATTTGACAAGGTATGTCAGAGATTGTCGCAGACAGAAAATCGCCTGCGAATAAGCTCAAAGCTTTTACCGAGAGGAAAGGACGCATATTTTTACGAACAGTTTTTAATACAGAAATGTATTTACCCCAAAAAGAAGAATTTTGAAAATGACGGACAATTCGGCAAGGGTAAAATCTGGGAATGTGGTATATCCGGTGATATTCCGATTATTGTTCTCTTTATTGGTTCGGCCTTTTCAAGTAAGGAACTATCAGAGTATATAAAGGCGTTTGTGTACCTCAACAGATGCGGATTTAGTTTTGACCTTGCTTTTCTCTGCTCCGACAACGATAAATACAACAAACCCATTCACTCGGATGTGACGGAAAGCATAAGTAAAGCAGGTGCAAGCGACTATGTTTACAAAAGCGGTGGCGGAATATTTGTAGTAGATTCTTACTCACTTAGTGACAACGGACAAAAGCTTATGCTGTTTTCAAATTGCACAGTGGATGTTTTAAACGGTCATCTTGAAGGTCAAAA
>JAZQVQ010000255.1:0-4447 GCA_045631825.1 Eubacteriales bacterium
GCTCATCATCAAAGGACTGAATTTCATACTCATTTGCACCGAGATAAACGGTACTTCCAAGATGGTATTCATATCTTTCTTCGACTGCTTCAACCTCTTTCTTTTCGGGCGGTGCAGTAGAAAGAATTTCTCTCTTTCTGCGTTCCTCTGCAGCTTCGGCTCTGCGGATCTCTTGTTGTTCAAGCCATTCAGGGTAGCGTTCCTTTTCTTTCGGGTTCAGGTATCTATCCATTTTGATAAGCTCAGAGATACGCTTTTCAACCTGATTCCAATTCAGTAAGACTTTTTCTTCTTTGCCATTTACCTTTTTGGAAATCTTTATACCTTTGCCATCGTGCATTTCGCTAATGCCTGTTCCGGTTATGGCAGGAGAAGAACCGCCCCAACCATACTCGTTTTTCAGGAAGTCTGCGTTTTCTTTCTTTGATAAGCTCTTTTGGAAATGCTCGTAGATTCGGAATTTTCCTTCTGAGAAACTACTACCTCTACAAAGAATAGCATCTATAATTTCCTGAGAAAAAGAAAAAGCAGAGGGGTTTGTTACCTCTGCTTCATAGTCGAGCACTAAGCTCATTTGCCCATCCATAGAGGGCAAGGGTTTTATTTTGTCCTGCAACTCTCCGAGAAGTCGCATTGCTTCAAAGTGTCGGGTGATAACACGCCAATCATAAAAGCTCTGTGCGGTACGGCTGAGATAACTGCCTTCCCATAGGTGTAGGACATTTTGATAAGTTTTGTAGCCGACACGCCTATCGTCACTCAAGATCACTTCGGTATAATCGTTGTTGAAAATACTTTTGATATACTCGGTGCGTTTATCGTCATCGGCTACGGTTTCAAAGAACGCTCTTATTTCATCTTTGGATGCTTTCAGGTGGGGTGTCGTTCCAAGAATTTCTCTAACGGTATCATCACCACCGAAGAACGGTAGGCTCTTGTCCTCGTTGCTTCGGTCATAGTAGTCTAAGCGTAAACTACTTGCTTCAACACCGTTTCCTGAACCCGACTGCGAATGTTGTTCATCTGTCGAACCCAACTCATCATATCGGTTGCTTTCAGGCTCTCCGTCACGCCCTCTTTCTCCTGAAGCTCTTTCGTCAAGCGTTCCGTCAGTTCGGTCGCCGTCTGTTCCACTTCCGTCAGATGCTCGTTCAACTTGCAACTCGTCAGGAGATTGTAGTACAGAACTTTTCGGTTTTCCTTCAGGTACTTCGCCCTCATTCGGGAGAAGTGTCCCATCGGTGCTTCCGGCTGCTCCGGTAAGGTCAGATTGGGCAGTCTGTAATCGCCCTGCATCGTGTAGGTCAGTTCGGTCATTTTCAAGACTCCTTTCGGTTTGGTTTTCTTTGACTATATTGTAGTCAGAATTTTGATTTTCGACAATTATGCGATTTTGCTTCTCAAGGGACATAACCGTTTTTGCTATTTCAGCAAGTCCCATTTCTGCAATATCACTTGTGGCAAAGCCAAGTGCATTGAGTGTTTCGGGGGTATTGAAATTAACAATATCCTCAAAATCCTCACGGAAGAAATATTCCTCCGTATCAATGCCGAGCCTTTCCATCATCATATATGCCACGCTATTCGTAACGGTCTTTCTGTAAAGAGAAGCAATCATATCCTCATTGAGATCTTCCAAGAAACTGTTTTCGATTGTATAGAGCAAATCGCCAACGTAGTCAGGGATATTATCTTCCGTTGCATTTCGTGCGGCACACATAATTGCCGAAGCAAGAGAACTTTTATCCTCTATCGCTCCGAAAGTGCTTTCAAGGGTTTCAATGATTTCTTCCTCATACTCAGGCTTCATCGACCAAATAGGGACAGGTCTTGAGTATCGGCTTTCGTGGGTATCGGAAATATCAAAGTAATGGATAAGTCGCTGTCTGCTTCTGCTCACATCATCAAAGACTGCAATACCCGTTGCACCTTTGTTTACCCATCGACCAAAAGTACCGTTCCAACGTTCAATCTCAAGCACGGCAGTCGCATCAGGTCTTTGGGCGAAAACAAGCAACTGCTCATCGAAACGGAGCTTATAGTTTCTGCAAGCAGAGGTCAAAAAGTCTTGCCAACTCTTTGGGGAAGATACGACCGTCTTGCAAGTACGATTGTATAACTCGGAAATCAGGTCATATTTACGAGCCATCAGGTAACACCTCCTTATCGTTCAATTTCTTTATTCTGTTTTTGTCGGGGAATGGTAAAGCCATATACTGCGGCAATATCATCACCGAGCCGTCTTGTAACTCTCGTTATATCGGCTCTCGTTGCTTTGCCCTCATATATCTTTGCCTTTAGATTTTCAATCTGACTTTCGGTAGCGTTGTCTTTATATACACGATAGAGATAATAGTTTCTGCCATCGTGGTGTACGGCATCTGCACGAAGATCGCCGTATTTATCGACATACCATTCGCACATATCCATTTCGGTATAAAGACAGTCACAAATCTTACCTGATTTAATCTCTGCGTAACCGCTAACTCGACCGTTCCAACGACCAATATCGGCTATAACCAAGATCGGTCGGGATAGTTGAACATTCAGGTTCACACGCTCATCGCCAAGATAGTCGGCGTTGATCTCGTGCATCTTCTGTATCAGCTCATCTTCCGATAGGTCGGGATATTGCTCGGTCAAGTCATCTTTCCAATCTTCAAAGTTAAGGTTTATATCACCCCAAATAACGTGACGGTCATTCGCTTGGCTGCTCATCGCTACCACCACCCAAGTAGGAGAACAGTTTGTTGGTTTTGATTGCTTTTTGAAGTTCAATGATGACAACCATATCCTGCAAAGAGATATTCGGGATCTTCAAAATGCTTTCCATATCAAGAGCCTGCAACTCCTTTTCAGTTTTGCACTTGGCATCAAAGAGCTTATTCAGGACTTTGACTTTCTGTTGAAGTGTAAATGCTTCTTTCATCGTTCTGCCTCCTTGTTCTTTTTCTTATTGGCTCTCTTTAAGGCTTCAGCCTTTTCCTTTGCCCATTCAGGCATACACTCCGGTTTCACTTCACCCATAACCATATATCG
Source organism: Eubacteriales bacterium (assembly GCA_045631825.1). Lineage (GTDB taxonomy): Bacteria > Bacillota > Clostridia > Oscillospirales > CAG-382 > UMGS1387. The sequence continues at coordinate 3,040 of JAZQVQ010000255.1, forward strand.
CTCCCAACGGCAATTTTCGCCCGTGTGAAGGTTGGTGCAGAACACCGCACTACCACGAGTGTTTGCAGAAGCTCCCGAACCGCCATACACAAGGTATAACTGCCGGTCGGCTCTCTGAAATTCGGGGTTTAAGTGCTTTTTGTCAATGGCAATTACCTTGCCGGTAATGTTGTGGGTGTAGTGGTCAGGAATACAGTCCTCTGCGGAAATAACTGTGATAGGAATACCGAGCTTTTTGACGGACTCCATATACAGTTCGGCTTCGTTTGCAATACGAGCGCCGAAGTGCTTTGCAATCTCTGCATAATCATCAGAGAGCAGACATTCGTTGTATCTTTCAAAGAGTTCGTCACGCTCCACAAAGCAGGTCATAAACTTTTCGCCGTCCGTATTTTTCTCGTCCATAGCGAAAACAACTTCTTTTCCACCAATGCGGAATGCGGAAACGACTTCATAGGAGTGTATCATTCGCTTTTCTGTGTTCATCGGAAACACCTCACTTTCTCTTGTCATTTGCATAGGCTTTGAATTTGCCTTGCTGTTTTCTTCTTGCTCTACGCACATCAGGACTGCAACCGAGTTCGGGGGTTGCCGCCTGAATCTTCTGACGGGTGCGGCGAACACTCTCGAAGCAAGGGATATGAAACACCTTGTAGTTGTTCATAACCATCTCGAAAGGCAGTTCGCCAACTCTGACTTCACCGTAGCGATTGCAGTAGAGAAGATAAAGGATCATATCATCATCTCGTGCTTCTTCGTTGTTGGCGAGAATTGCACGGACTCTGCTTTCAATCGTTTTAAGGTCTTTCATAACTTACCTCCGTAAAATAGAAAAGGGGCGGAATATTTCATCCGCCCCATAGGTTTATTTCTTCTTGTTTCTCACCTGAAGGAAGATAATTCCTCCGATGATGAAAGCAATCAGCACGATAGTGATAATTACTTTAGGTTCCATTACTGCTCACCGTCCTTTTTCTTACGTCTGAAGCCAAAGAAAGCGGTTGCTCCGATACCTACAACAGACAGACCAAGTAAGCCGAGCCACAAGCCGATGTTGCTATCATCGCCCGTCTTAGGATTGTCGATAAATACATTGTGCATCTCAACAATGGTCGTGGAGTCTGTCATAACATTAGCCTTTTTATCGGCAGGTCGGGAGTAAGGAGCAGATACATCATCTGCGATTTCCGAAACTGTGTACTCACCAATGCGAAGTCCCTCAAGGAAGATTTCACCGTTCTTATCAGTCTTGAGTGTTACATCAAAACCATTCGGTCCGGTGATACGGAAAGAGAACCCTTCGACCTTTCCATCAGAGGAAGTCTTAACGATTTTGAGAGTACCCGTCATAGCGTTGTTAATGAAACCAACGCCTGCTTCGTTCTCAACAACGTAGGTAGTACCGTCA
>JAZQVQ010000256.1:0-6078 GCA_045631825.1 Eubacteriales bacterium
ATATCTCTTTGTTGTGGTATAATTACTCATGAAGTGATTGAGTCCTTTCTGTTAGAGTTTGTTAGGGGTAACATTATTTTAACATGACTCAATCACTTTTTCTATACTTTAGGTCTCACATCTATTGTAACTCTACAATAATATATTATAATTTGTTTGATAAATACTTGACAAAGAGTTTAAGTTGTGATAGAATAACTTCAGTACAGAGATTTGGAGACGTATTAGAATAAGCCGATAGGTTTATTTTGACGCGTCTTTTTTTATGTCACTGTAAATTTGTAGTATAATTTTGGAGGAAGAAATGAAAAATAACAACATTGTGGATTGGAAAACAATTACCGACTTTGTAATTGATTCTTTCGTTGGTTATGGAATTCCGAGAGAGGACGCAGAAATCTGTGCGGATGTTCTTCTTGAGTCTGATAAGAGAGGTATTGAATCTCACGGCGTAAACCGCTTTAAGCCCATTTATCTTGACAGAATAAGAGATGGTATCCAGAACCCCGTTACAAACTTTGAAATAATCAAGGAAACACCTACAACAGCAGTAGTTGATGGTCACGATGGTATGGGCCAGGTGATAGGCTATAAAGCTATGAAAATGGCTATTAAAAAAGCAAAAGAGTTTGGTTTGGGTATGGTTGTTGTACGTAATTCATGCCATTATGGTATTGCAGGATATTATTCATCAATGGCATGTAAAGAGGGCTGCATCGGTATGACAGGAACAAATGCCCGTCCCTCTGTTGCACCTACATTTGGAGTAGAAGGTATGTTTGGTACAAACCCTCTTACTATTGGAATACCTACAGACGAGGACTTTGATTTCCTTATCGACTGTGCTTCTTCAATTACCCAGAATGGTAAAGTAGAGTATTATGAAAGAATAAATAAAGATGTTGCTCCTGGAACTATTATTGGTTTAGACGGTGAGGCAATAGAAGGCGATGCAGGCGAGGCACTCAGAAAGATACGTAACGGCACAGCGGCTCTTACAACGCTTGGTGGTATCGGAGAAGCCCTCGGCGGATATAAGGGTTACGGCTATGCTATGGTAGTTGAACTTCTTTCGGCTGTTTTGCAGGATGGTGCATATGGTAAGGCTCTTGACGGCAAGGATGCCGATGGAAATAAGGTTCCTTATCACCTCGGACACTTCTTTATAGCGATAGATACAGAGCATTTTCTTGGCGAAGAGCTTTGCAGAAAGAAGGCAGGAGATATTATCCGTGCTGTTCGCAATTCTAAAAAGGCTCCCGGACAGGAAAGAATTTACTCCGCCGGCGAAAAGGAACACCTTGTACGCCTTGCACGTAAAGATGGTGTGCCGATAAACGAGTCTGTTCAGAAAGAAATTATTGCTGTTCGTGATGAACTCGGACTTACACAGTATAAATTCCCGTGGGAGGACTAATTTATGGATATCAGACAGGAATCACTCAAAAAGCATTATGAATGGAATGGTAAAATAGAAGTTATTTCCCGTGCACCAATCAATTCAAAAGAGGATTTGTCTTTTGCATATACTCCCGGTGTTGCAGAGCCATGTCTTGAAATAAATAAGGACATAAATAAATCCTACGAACTCACACGACGTTCAAACCTTGTTGCAGTTATTACCGATGGTACGGCAATACTTGGACTTGGTGATATCGGTCCTGAAGCAGGTATGCCTGTAATGGAGGGTAAGTGTGCACTTTTCAAGGCGTTTGCTGATGTTGATGCATTTCCTCTTTGCATAAAATCAAAAGACGTTGATGAAATTGTACGTACAATATATCTGCTTTCAGGAAGCTTTGGCGGTATTAACCTTGAGGATATTTCCGCGCCCCGTTGCTTTGAGATTGAGCAAAAACTCAAGGAAATGTGTGATATTCCGATTTTCCATGATGACCAGCACGGAACTGCAATAGTTGTTGCTGCAGCTCTTATCAATGCACTAAAGCATGTCAAGAAAAATATAGGCGAAGTAAAGGTGGTAAACAACGGAGCAGGCTCGGCGGGTATAGCTATCGGTAAGCACCTTATGAATATTGGCATTAAGCATCTTACATTCTGTGACCGCTTTGGTATTATATCCAAAGGGGATAAGAACAATAACCCTGTACAAGAAGAAGTTGCAAAGGTGACAAATCTTGAAAACAAAAAGGGAACACTTGCCGATGCACTTGTCGGTGCGGATGTGTTTATTGGCGTTTCTGCACCTAATCTTGTGACACCTGAAATGGTAAAATCCATGGCAAATGATGCAATTATGTTCCCGATGGCAAATCCTACTCCTGAAATTATGCCTGACATTGCAAAGGAGGCAGGAGCAAGAGTTGTTGGAACAGGTCGCTCGGATTTTCCCAACCAGATAAATAATGTTCTGGCTTTCCCGGGTATTTTCCGTGGTGCACTTGACTGCAGGGCTTCTTGTATAAATGAAGAAATGAAGGTTGCAACTTCTTTTGCACTTGCATCCCTCATTCCTGATGATGAGATAACCGAAGAAAATATAATTGCTCCGGCACTTGACAAGAGAGTAGCACAGGTTGTTGCCCAAGCAGTTGTTGAAAAAGCAAGAGAGACCGGCGTTGCAAGAATATAATTTAATATTTTAAATTAACAGGGCGGAGAATTGAAAAATATTCTCCGCTTTATTGTATATCAAAATGTAGTATGTTTTTTTAATATAATTACAAAATTGGTATTGTTATTTTATTTTTTTTATGATATAATAAACTTGCTTATAAAGTGACTGAATTCGTCGATATAATTTTCTTGTGGGATTAGGTCGATATGCTCTTGGTTTAATGTGGTATGCTGCTTTGACCGGAAAGGACATAAAGAATAATACATTTTCTGATTTTGACGAAGAAATTCCCGAATTGCAGGTTGAAATCGCAAAGAAGTGTGTTGAAGATACTTATAAAATGTTTTTCAACTAAATCATTACTCGCTTTATACAAATGAAAAATACAATAGGAAAGAGAATCGCATGAAATCAAAAGTTTTCCAAACGGTAAAGGAAACCTTCTATTCCTCGTTGCCATTAGCGTCTATTATAATTGTTTGCCTTTGTATTTCGCCACTGAGTTCGTTCTCCGATTATATGAAAATTATAGTAGGGTATCTGTGCGTTATACTTGGACAATCCTTGTTTCTGGTAGGCCTTGATACGAGTATTTTGCCAATAGGTCGTATGGTAGGAGGAGCATTTTCAAAATATAATAAATTGTTTTTCGTTCTGGCATTTGGCTTTGTATTTGGATTGCTTGCAACTGTGGCCGAGCCTGCTTTGTCAGTTTTAGCAAAGCAGATTGAGTCAATTATGCCGCTTGTTAACTGCACCGTGTTTATATGGATTACGTCAACGGGTATCGGTATCGGCGTTGCCATGGCGTTGCTTAGAATTGTCGAGGATATATCTATAAAATGGATTTTTGCCATTTTATATTCATTGATATTTCTTCTTGTTATTTTTTCACCTGCCGAATTTATAGCACTTGCGTTTGACGGCAGCGGGGCTACTACAGGAGACGTTTCCGTCCCCTTTATTCTGGCACTTGGTCTTGGTATTTCAGCCACTTTCTCCAAAGGTAAAACTAACGATGATTCTTTGGGAATTATTGGTATTTCTTCGGCAGGTCCCATTATTGCGGTGCTGATATACGGTATTATTGTCAAAGCATCAAATGGCGGTACACTTCCCGCAGAGAGTCCCTATGAAATGTCAATCGAACGGGATATAAATGGTATAATTTCGGGTAATATTTTTGATGTTGCATTGGCAGTACTTCCGATTATATTGATATCCGCACCATTTTTGTTGTTGCTTTTAAAGCTTCCAAGACGTACTTTTCTTCAGTTTATTCTGGGTGTAATTCCCGTTTATGTAGGTCTTTTAATATTCCTGTCGGGTATTGATTATGGCTTTGGTTTTGTGGGACAGTATATTGGTACGATATTCTTTGATCAGTCATGTCCCGAAAATTTCAAGTGGTGGTTGTTGCTTGTCGGCTTTGTTATGGGAGCGGCAATTACTATATCCGAGCCTGCAGTAACAGTACTTGGTGTACAGATTGAGGAACTGACTAACGGTCATATTAAAAAAATGACTATACGTGTTATTCTTGCTATTGGTATCGGTATAGCTTCACTTCTTTCTATTCTTAAAATACTGACAGAAATCAATATACTATACTTTCTTGTTGTTTTGTACGCCATTTCCATTATAATGATGAAATTTACTCCAAAGCTGTTTGTGGCACTGGCATTTGATTCCGGTGGAGTTACGGGCGGTACATTGACTTCTGCCTTTCTAACGCCTCTCACACTTAGCATCGCTCAGTCTGTTGCAAAGGCAAGGGGTGGGACAATGTCAATACTCACAAATGGATTTGGTATTATTTCCTTTATCTCAGTAACACCCCTGATAGCAATTCAAGCACTCGGTTTTATTTATAATATTCGGTTGAAGAAAGCCGAGGCCGAGGCACAGGTTGATGAAGAATCCTTCGATGATCTTGAGTGCTTTGTTTTGGATTCGGAAAGTCAGAGCAATGAAAACGAAAGCGAAAGCGAGGAAGATAAAAATGAGTGATGCACATATAATCAGCTTGCAATATCTGGTAATCATATCTAATCATAAGAATAAAGACAAATTTTTAAGTTTGCTGGGGGATTACGGAGCAAGACAGATAGATACCGTTTATGGCTATGGCTCTATGAGCCCCAGTGCCTTGGCAGCCGCTTTTGGTCTTGAGGGAGAACAAGGCAGAGTCCTGATATCCTGTCTTATAAGGACAGAAAATGTGCGTGAACTTATAGATGTTCTTTGTGACGAGTATCACTTTGATAAGCCTAACACCGGAATTGTGTTCACTATACCGGTGCAAGGATTGACATTTTAAGAAAGGAGCTTATAGATATGAAAGAGTTAAAAGCTTTATATATTATAGTTAACGCAGGTTTTTCCTCGGAGGTGGTTGATATTGCACGAAACGAGGGTGCAACAGGAGCAACCATAATCAACGCACGAGGCTCTGCAGCAAAGCCCAAAAGTATTCTGGGTATTACAATAGACACCGAAAAAGAGATAGTTCTTTCCGTGGTTGAAAAGGACGTGGCAGTTAGAATTATGGAGCAGGTAAGGGAAAAGTCAGGGGTTGGTACTGCTGCTCACGGCTTGTGTTTTTTCCTGCCTGTGGAAATGAGCTCTCTGACTATTCATAATCAGCAGACAGAGGAATAATCATAATAGAAATTATGTTACAATAGTGGAGGATACAAATGTCTAAACAATTAGTTTTGTCAAATGACGTTATAAAAGCAACAATATCAACTATGGGTGCTGAACTTGTCAGCCTCAAAAAGAATGGTACAGAAAAAATCTGGATCGGAGATCCTGATGTGTGGTCCTACCACGCTCCGCTTCTTTTTCCTATCTGTGGTGGACTGAAAGACGGTAAATACATATACGAAGGTAAAGAATATAAACTTCAAAAGCACGGATATGCACGTGATACAGAGTTTGAAATTGAAAGCCAAAGTGCTGAAAAAGCCGTATTTTTGCACCGCTATAACGACGAGACATTAAAGCAGTTTCCGTTTGAATATGAACTGAGAGTTATTTATACACTTCAAGGCACAAGCTTGATTGTTGAGTACAATGTAAAGAATCTTGCCGATAAAGATATGTATTTTTCTATCGGTGCTCACGAGGCTTATTATTGTCCAGAGGGTATAGAAGATTACAGTCTCATATTTGATAAATATGAGACGCTTGAGAGAAGTACCGTTAAAGATGGTCAGCTTGATTATAAGACAATCAAAGTTGGAGAAAATGTAAAGGAACTTCCTCTGCGATATGAGGATTTGATGACAAATGCATTTGTATTTTTAGACATCAAGTCAAGAAATGTCTCATTAAGGAATAATAAAACCGGTGAAGTAATTGACCTTGATTTTGAAAACCACGATTACTTCTTGATATGGACAAAGCCGTATGCAAAGTATATTTGTCTTGAACCCTGGTGTGGTTGTCCCGATTTTTTTGACAGTGATTACGATTTTAAAAAGAAAAAGGGAATA
>JAZQVQ010000257.1:0-3617 GCA_045631825.1 Eubacteriales bacterium
AAAAATAAACAGCCGCACGTGAGCGGCTGCCAGTGATTGTAATGCGATGTTAAATCTTCAGTGCCCCTTTCAGGGGCTAAGCCAGTAGCAACTCCTTTTAGGGGTGAGCAAACCACCAGTTGAACTGGTGGTTTTGATTTATTAAATACCTTTAATTACTTTTTATCTATACTCAACCATACGTGCATAACATTTACGCACATACTTTTATAAACATAAGAGTATTGAACAAGAAGTCGGTTTTTGTTATCTTTATCTCTTAAAGTTATGTTATTTGAATAATAACACGCACCTAATTTTTTGGGTATATGATAACATCCTTCTTCCCAGTTATACCCGTCCTCTGACGTATAAAATACAAGACCGGTTTTTTCTGCATTTCTGCCGTGAGCAATGTATATACCGTCCATTTGAGTAACCTGAGGATTCCGTATACCGTCGTTCAAATAACACACCCCCGGCTGTTCCCAACTCAGACCGCAGTCGTTTGAAACAATATGATCCATGTGCTGTTCATCATTTAAATTGTATGCGTAAACATGAAGCTTACCTGTATCGTCAAACAACATAGAACCATACCCTCTGCCCATAGACGGAACAGGTACAACACACAACTCTTCAAAGGTTTCACCATTGTTTTTACTTGTGAATATTCGGTACACATGATCTTCATTTACTCCGCAAAAGCACTCCTTTGCATCGTTACAGAATTCTAATGCGTATATAACTCCATTGTGATAACACGCATCATAAACTCTGCCTTTATACTGACAAACCTCTTTTGCCTCTGTCCAGGTTTTACCACCATCAAAGCTTGTAATTGTCATCGGCGTATCCCACGGCTCGCATAGTGCATCGGCATCATTTCTAAGACAGAATATAACAAGACGACCATCATTACAAACAACCGCTTTTTCTACGGATATATCGTATATACCATCATACAAAACTTCCTTTGAATACGGAAGCTCATAAATATCTGAAAAGGTTTCTCCTCCGTCCTCTGAAATGCGATACTCTACCCAACCAAAAGATGAGTGACCCCGGTGTTTTACAGCAGAGCAATTTGAATTGAAATCAATAAGTTTTCCGGGTGACAATTCTGCAAGTGCGTGTGACATATGTCCACTTCTGTTTCTGCTTTCGTTATCTACATAAAGTATAGTATCGCTGAACTTTAAAGTATAGTTTTTTCTTTCAATATTTACTCCCATTTTAAATACCATTCCTTTTTAAAAATGCTTTTTCATAATTTCAAGAGTTTCTTTTGCCTTACCATACACAAAACACCAGTCAGCACCGGCAAAAAGCATATCAAAATCAAATTCTGACCAGGTCTTTATGTCGGACTCGCTCATTCCTCCGGCAAGACCGACGTATTTCCCGTGTTTTTTTAGAATTTCAATAGCTCTTTTTATTTCAGATAGTGTTTTTTGACCATAAACATTTAAAAAATCATCAAGTGAACCTGACAAATCATTTGGACCAAATATAAAACCATCAATGTACGGAATCTTAACTATTTGTTCTAAATTGTCAATCATATCTTTATGTTCAATCTGAACAAACCTGCACATATCAAGACTTTTCTTATCAACATACTCTTTTGCATCCGTTTGTCCGTAACCGATCGCACGCAGTGGCCCAAAGCCACGGGTTCCAAGCGGTGGATACAAAGTCATATCAATAAGCTCTTTAATTTCTTTTGCAGATTTTACCATAGGAAATATGATTCCGTCAGGACCCATTTCCAACACCCTTTTTGTTGCAGTTAAATCATTTTGCGGAAGACGCACAATGGTTGGAATTTTTACAGAACAAGCTGAATTTAAATGGCACAATACTTCCTTATAGCTCATATAGGTATGCTCCATATCAATCCACACACAATCATAGCCGACATTACCCATAATTTCACACAAGCATGGGTCCGTGAGACTGACTAAAGTTCCCATTATTTTTTCTTTATTTTGAATTTTTTGACGTAATGTATTCATACACTCCCTCCTTAAATTTATTATATCGGCATATAAAGCAATTTGAAATGCAAAATTATGCACAAAACATTGTAATTTCTGCAAATTATATTATAGTAATACAAATAATACAAAGAAAAATACCCATCTGCATATTTACAGAAGAGCATTTTTATAATAGTATTATAAAACTAAATTTCACTGAGATTGATTTTAAACAATTCCGCACCGCGAGTTTTGTCTTCATATCCCTTTGTAGCAATTACGTACAGATAACCGTCGTATTCACAGACACCCGGATAATGCATATTACACTTGTCCGAATCGAAAATAACGAGTTTCTTTGTGAATTTCAAGATTTCATCGTCGGTAAAATACGCTACAAGCTTGTTACGGCCGAGTTTATCTATATTACAAATCATATAATGTCTGCCGTCTTTTAAATCGCCACAATACATCTTCGATGAAATATAAGGAATATCGTGAGAATGTACATCGCTCCAGGTTTCACCTAAATCCTTTGAAACATAAACGAGTGGCACTCTCCTCCTGTCATTTCTGTTAAACATATAAAGCACGTCTTTAGCACAAATAACAGCAATTTCGGGGTGAACAAGCTCGGAACCATCGGGCAGATCTCCATTTTCCGCTATTTTCACCAAACGCCACTGTGCATCAATTTTTCCAGAATCTGAAATAAGAACTGCGGGCGTATTGGGATGTCCATCTAATTTTGCAATTCTACCCGGCAACATCAGTTTTCCATTTGGCAATGTAACAACATTTGTATTAACCTTAAAAGGAACAGGTCTTGACCAGACTAATTCAAATTTATCCGTCTCGGTATTAAGCACCAACAAATCAAGCGAATGCATACGGTCAGCCGCAACCATCTGGTTTACAAACATATACAATTTATCATCACAAATTCCGTAAACGGGCGGACAATAAATAATTTTTCCGGTTTTATCCGCACAGATAACTTCCATATCCGACCATGTCTTTCCATTGTCTTTAGAACGCTTGCCGCATATTGGAGTGTACCCCTCAAGCTCGTGTATCGGACAATGATACCAGGAAGCATACAAAACACCGTGGTATTCGATAATCGCAGCCTCGTGCAGAAAGCCGAATTCATTATCAGGCACACGAACAGAAACGGAACTTGTGTCTATCTCAATTTCCTTAACATCATTATCAAGGAATCTAAGATTACCCATTTTTGTTGCGAGAATGATATCGTTATAGTTGTAGAACTTATGAAGATATATGTCCTTATTCTGTTCCTTAAATGTTGTTGGCGAAACACCAATATGTTTTGTAAATGTTTCGGTAAAATAACTTATGTTGTTGTAACCACAAAAAACGGCTATATCGGAAATTTTACTGTCACTTTCAACAAGCATTCTCATTGCCGTTTCAAGTCTTTTATGCGTGCGGTAAGTAGTTATTGACATATCGAATGTATCCTTGAAAAGATGACACATATAGTAATAACTCAAATGCAAATCATCAGCCATTTTTTCAACGCTGAAATCCTCAGCAAAAGTCTTGTCAAGATATGTTACTATTTTTCTGATAAGCTCATATTCTTTGCTTTTTGTGTCTTTTTGTTTTTCTTTTATAAAGTCAATTATTTGT
>JAZQVQ010000258.1:0-18393 GCA_045631825.1 Eubacteriales bacterium
CCAAAGATTTGGGATAAGAGTTTTTTTATTTTTACATAGTGAGGAGAAAAAGAGTATGTTTGTAAAACGATGGCGATGTCGGGTTTGATTTTTGATAGTTGATTAAAAGTATGAAAATAAAATTTTTAAAGTATAAGGAGATTGATTATTATGAAAAAGGTATTTTTAACAGTTCTTGTATGTCTCGTTGCAGTGGCAGCACTTTGCTCGTGTCAGAATCAGACAGGTATTATTGACAATAATGGAGCAGATAACTCGGATGTAGTAAAAATCGGTATTATACAGTATGTAAGCCATCCGTCGCTTGATAATTGCTATAATGGAATTATGGAAGCACTTGAAGAAAGTGACCTTAAATACGAGGTTACACGCCAGATAGGCTCGGATGCTTTTGCAGATTCCGATTGCGGAACATATGCAGCAACTATGGTTTCTCAGAATTGTGATATGATTGTTGCAATAGCAACACCGGCAGCCGCAAGTGCCTTTGCAGCAACAGACGGAACTGATATTCCGGTTATATTCTGTGCAGTAAATGACCCGGTAGGAGCTGAGCTTGTTGAAAGTATGGAAAAGCCCGGATACCTCTGTACAGGAACTTCAGACGTTCTTGACCTTGAGGCACAGGTGGATTTGATCCAGGCAATGCAGCCTGATGTTGAGTCAATCGGAATTCTCTATACAACAAGCGAGCCAAATTCTATTTCAAATCTTGAAAAATTCAAAGCTATTTGTAATGAAAGAGATATAGATGTTGTGGCATCAGGAATACAGAATGATGCAGATATTCCGGCAGCAGCAACATCTCTTGCAGCAAGTGTTGATTGTATAAATAACTTTACCGATAATAAGGTTGTAAATAATCTTTCAGTTGTTCTTTCGGCAGCAAATGAAGCGTCTATACCTGTTTATGGCTCGGAGGTTGAACAAGTCAAGAATGGTTGCCTTGCGGCAGTTTCCATTGACTATGTTGCTCTTGGAAATGTAACCGGACAGATGATGATAGATGTTTTAAATGGTGAAGATCCTGCACAAATGCCGGTAAAAACTATTGCAGAAGCAACACCCGTTGTAAATACAGATGTGCTCGGTCAGCTGAATATGACTCTGCCCGAACAGTACGAAAACGCAGAAACAGTGCAGACAAATAACTAAAAAATAAACGGGAAGAGCTGTGCTTTTCCCGGAAAAATTTTGTTAAGGGATGAAATTTTATGCAGGCTTTTTTAAATTCCGTTGAGGTTTTCCTGCAGGATGGATTTGTGTATGCAATTCTTGCTATGGGATACTTTATTTCATATTCAACACTGGATTTTCCGGATCTGACAGTTGAGGGGACGGTACTGTCCGGTGGTATAGTTTTTGCAGTTATGGCAAGAGCAGGAATAAACCCTTGGATAGCACTTGTGTGTGCATTTCTGGTAGGTGCGTTCTTTGGGATGATAACGGGCGTTTTAAATGTAAAACTTGGAATACGTCCACTTCTTTGCGGTATTCTTGTTTCAACATCGCTTATAACTATAAACTTAGTAGCAACTGTTGTTGGAATGGGTGGAAATTTAAGAGGAGAGGGAGCCTTGTCGACAATACCGGTAGGCAGGGGAGTCCAGACAATTCTTAAATGTTTTCCAGCAAATCTTTTGCCCGAAAATGTATCGGGTATAGCACTTCGTAAGATCGTTGTTTTCTTTGTTGTTGCACTTGTGTTTAAACTGATTATGGACGCGTATCTCAATACAAAAAACGGACTATTACTAAGAGCGTCGGGAAGTAATGAGCAGTATGTAAAAATGCTTGCAAAAAACCCCGGAAATATGAGAATACTCGGACTTGCTATCGGAAATGGATATGCAGCTGTTACGGGAGCACTGGTTGTACAGAGCAGGGCAAACGTAAATCAGAGCATCGGTATTGGTATGATAGTAATAGGACTTGCATCTTTGATTATCGGTCTTTCCGTCTTTGGAAAAATACGCTTTATGAAACCTACATCAAAGGTTATACTTGGTGCGATAATATATCAGGCATGTCTTGGGATTGCAACGCTTGTCGGAATTCCGACGGCATATAATAAACTTCTTATGGCAATTCTGTTTACACTTGCACTTGTGTTCAGCGATATTGTAAAGCATAATAAGGGAGAGAGTGCAAATGGTTGAATTTAATAATCTTGTAAAGTATTTCAATAAAGGGACTGTTGACGAAGTTTTACTTTTTGATAACTTCAACTTCCACGTCAAAAAAGGGGAGTTTGTTTCGATAATAGGCTCGAATGGTTCTGGCAAGACAACGCTTTTGAATTTGCTTTGTGGTTCGACACTTTGCGATGGTGGAAAGATACTGCTTGACGGTCACGATATCACTCATATGCAGGAGTATAAGAGAGCAAAAAGAATAGGTCGTGTTTTTCAGGATCCTAAAAGCGGAACGTGTGCTGACCTTACAATAATTGAAAATATGGCACTTGCAGATAATAAAGGGAAAGCTTTTGGTTTTTCATCCGCTGTGAGTAAAAAGAAGATAGATGCATATAGAAATCTCTTGTCGTATTGCGAAATGGGACTTGAGAACAGAATGAACGTAAAGGTTGGTAACCTTTCGGGAGGTCAACGTCAGGCTCTTGCACTGGTAATTGCGAATATGACAAACATTGACCTTTTGATTCTGGATGAGCATACAGCGGCACTTGACCCTAAAACAAGCGAAACCATAATGCACCTGACTGATAAATTCGTAAAGGAAAAAGGTGTAACAACACTTATGGTAACACATAATCTCAGATATGCAGTTGATTACGGCTCAAGAATTGTTATGATGCATGAGGGAAAGGCCGTCATAGATAAAGACGGGGAAGAGAAGAAAAACCTCGAAGTTCAGGATTTGCTTGATGTGTTCAATAAAATCAGTATTGAGTGTGGGAACTAAAATTTAATAAGAGAAGTTCGGATTACTCCGGACTTTTTTGTTTTTGTTACATAAAAAAGTGTAACCACTAATGGCTACACCTTTTGCATTGATGGATATTATTTACTTTTTAAAATATCGGGTATCTGCGAAAGACTTGTAACTGTGTAGTCAATAGGCAAATCGGGAGATTCAAGATTTTTCGGATTAAACCAGCAGACCTTTATACCACTGTCGATTCCGCCTTTTATGTCGGAGCTTAAACTGTCACCTATGATAATGCACTCGTCCTTTGAAAAATTGTCAATATTACTGAAACAATAATCAAAAAAACGCTTGTCGGGCTTTGAAAACCCGATTTCCTGAGATAGAAAAACCTTTTCAAAATATTTGTCAATACCACTCTTTGACAACCTTGAATACTGAACAGAAGCAGTTCCGTTTGAAACAACCATAAGACGATATTTGCCGTTTAAACTGTCCAATAACTCCTTAGCACCGTCAAGCAGGTCAAATCCCTCGGACAGAAAACCCTCGTATATGCGGGTTGTGTTTTTTGCATCTGCGTCTATACCTAAATTTGAAAGTAGCTTTTCGTAACGCTTGACTTTAAGGTCGGGAATGGAAATCAATCCCTTTTCATGCTCTTTCCAGTACAATGCATTTATTCTGCTGTACATTTCGGCAACTTTTTCGTCGGCAGGAAAGCCCATAAAGTTAAAGGTTTTTATAACTGCGTTTTTTTCAGAGGTTTTAAAATCAAATAGGGTTTCGTCAAGGTCAAGTAGACATACTTTTATCATAACTTACTCCTGTCATCATCAAAGTAGGATAAAACAATTTCACGCTCGTCAAAGTGCGTTTTTACGCCTTTAATGTCAAGATATGTTTCCTGACCTTTGCCGGCAAGAAGAATAATATCTCCTTTTTTTGAAATATCAAGTGCCCTGTATATTGCATCTTTCCTGCTCTTAACAATTTCGTATTTTCCGCTTGTCTTGCTCATACCGATAAGTATGTCGGAAATAATATCGTCAAGCTCTTCAAAACGTGAGTTGTCCTCGGTTATGATAGATAGGTCGGCATATTTTCCGGAAATTTCTCCCATCTCGTATCTTCTTAGCTTGGAACGATTGCCTCCGCAACCAAAAACGCAAATAATTCTTTCCGGTGAATATGCCTTGACTGCAGTAAAAAGACTTTCAAGACTTACTGCATTGTGAGCGTAATCTATTATTACGGGTACTTGCAATTTCTCGTGGTACACAGGCTCGATTCTGCCGATAACCTTGACGTCGGTAAGAGCTTTTTGTGCCACAGAGGATGCTACTGAAAAGGCTTTTCCCACAACGTAAGCACAAAGTGAATTGAATACCGAAAATTTTCCCGGAACACTTACTTTAACCTGCTCGATGTTTCCGGTGGTTTTTTCTTTTATGATGTATTTTGTCACCATACCGCCGTCAATTACAAACTGCTCGTCGAAAGCAAAATAATCGGCATCAGAATCGTTTGCCGAATAGGAAATAATATCGACGTTGTTTTGCTTGCAAACATCTATTATGTCATTTACTCTGTCGCTGTCAATGTTTATAACCCCACGATTGCACATAGTAAATAACTTTGCCTTGCAGGAAAGATAATGTTCAAAATCTGTGTGCTCTCCGTCACCAATATGGTCGGGAGTTATGTTTGTGAAAATCGCAGTGTCAAAATTTATGCCGTAAACTCTGTTAAGCATAAGTGCCTGAGATGATACCTCCATAACAACATAACGAGCACCGAGTGACAGCATTTGCGAAAATAAAAGATGAAGGTCAAGACTTTCGGGCGTCGAATGATTGAGTTCCTTGTAAAAATTATTAAAATAAGCACCCGTTGTACCGATAAGACCGCACGGAAGATTTGCTTCGTTTAAAATTTTCTGAATCATAAAAGAGGTACTTGTCTTGCCCTTTGTGCCGGTAAGACCGATTATTTTTAATTTTTCACAAGCATTGTCCGTAAAAACTTTTGAAACCGTTGCAAGTGCTATTCTTGTATTCATTACAAGAACAAATAAAACATTGGGATATAAAACGGAAAGATTTTCAAAAACACTTTGGTTTTCGCATATTACGGCAATGCACCCCTGCTTGATGCTCGATTGAATATAATCGTGACCGTCGGATTTGAAACCCGTTATGGCGACAAAAACTGAGTTTTCGCATACAAGTCTTGAGTCGTAACAAATACGTGAAATAATTGCATCTTTGTCTGCTAATGAAGTTTTGGGACAATCGCAAAACAAATTATAAATATCGGATAAAATCATATATGAGCCACCTTAAAAAAATTTTATTTTGTGTGAATCAAAGTTTTATCTGCAAGAGAAATAGCGTCGGCAAGGATGGAAATTTCCTCTTTTGTGTTGTACTTTGAAAAACTGATGCGTATGGTAGAGTCAGCTGTTTTTGAATCAAGTCCAAAGGCTGACAGAACACGATTGTCGGCGTGGCTTGATGAACACGCAGAGCCTGCTGAGACAAAAATACCCTTTTGGGATAAAAACCTTAATAGAATTTCACTTCTCACTCCGGGCAGTGAAACACTTAAAATGTGACTGGCACAGTTTTCATTTGAGTTTATGATAATGCCCAGACACTTTTCTTTGAGAATCTGCCTTGCATAAACGTTGAGTATATCAAAGTGATTAAGACGTTCTTTTAAGTCAGAGTAAGCGTTTTTACAACACAGACCGAAAGAGGCAATTCCGGCGACGTTTTCAGTTCCCGAACGAAGTCCGGATTCCTGCCCTCCGCCTATCATTCTTGGCAGGAGTCTTGAATCTTTTTTAATCCAAAGAGCACCGATACCTTTTGGTGAATGTATTTTGTGACCGCTGAGACTTATAAAATCAGCACCGATAGAAGATAACTTAAAAGGTAAATTTGCAAAAGCCTGAACTGCATCTGTGTGAAAAAAAGCTCCCGGTGCATTGGCATCCTTGATTTTCTTTAAAGCACTAAGGTCATATAAAGCACCTGTTTCGTTGTTTACAAGCATACAGGAAACTAAAAATGTCTTTGAATCTATAAATTCTTGTGCTTTCTCAAGGTCAAGCTTTCCGTTTTTTGTTGGAATTCTGCGAACAGATACACCTGATTTTTCGAGAATTCTTGCACAGTTCTCAACAGACGGATGCTCGGAATCTGAAATGACCATATTGTTGTAACGCTTTGAAAGAATTTTATAACAACTGAATATAGCAGTGTTGTTGGCTTCGGTTCCGCTTGAAGTGAAAATGACGGAGCCTTGCCGTTTGTCGTACCCAAGTGCAGTTGTAACCTGCTCACGTGCATGATTTAATATGTGGGAACTTTCAATGCCCTTGTCGTGAACAGATGAGGGATTTCCGTAAAAACGTCTCATAACATCGTAACACAGATTTGCCGCGGCTTCATCAACTATGGTTGTTGCAGCATTGTCAAAATATATTTCTTGTGACATTTCAAAGTAAAACCTTTCGATAAATAATACTTATATACATTTTAATGCAAATCAAAGTAAAATTCAAGAGGTGTTTTAAAATTACCATGAGTAGAGATCACATTTTCTTTGGTAACACCGCAAAACTTAAAATTTTCACCATCTCCGCCAAGCGGTAACGGGTCATCCCATGTTGAGTCAAAGTAAATAATTTCGCCATTGGTTAAAAGTGCATTCCAGGTGTGGTTCTCTGTTTGTACGGCACAGCTTTTTATTCCCGCATAATAACAAAGCTCGTTAAATGCAGCCGTATATCCCTGACAGACTGCCGTTTTGTTTATAAGTGCACCAAAACCTGTAAAAACCGTTTTATCGGATAAATCCTCACTATAACTTATGTTTTTTATAAGGTATGAATGAATGATTTTTGCTTTTTCTAACTCCGATAAATTTTCATTGTCTTTAAAAAGCAAGATCGAAATTTCTTTTGCTTTATTTCGGGATTTTTTTCTTATATCCAATAAGTCATCGGTAGTAAAATCGTCTTGTGTCGATTCGATACAAAATTTTATCGTGCTTGTGTTTTCAAAAGTTGTAACAGTAATCGAAATACCCATAAATGTAAAAAGCTCGGGCCTTGCACCTGAACAATCGGTAAAAGCACAAATTAGGGAGTCACTTATTTCTGAAACATTTGCCACACTATCCTGACATTCTATTAAAAAAAAGCATCCGGGACGAAAACCGGATTTCAGGACTAAACAGAAAAAATCCTCCTTAGAAAAAGGAAGGCCGAGCAGTTTAAGCTCGGTCATTCCATATTCGGCAGTCTTTCTTTCAACATAAGCTTTGCTGTCGGTATTGTACTCTATAAGTCTTGAAATAACAGCACTGACCTCAGCCCTTGATATGTTGTTGTCCGGAAGAAACAGAGGTTTTCCATTTGAGTCTGTCGCTGAACCCTGCATAAGACATACAACGTAGAGTGAAACAACATACTCATCATCTGTGTCGGCAAAAGGTGAAGCATAAACATTTGTAGGAGCTTTTATCGCCTTTGAAACAAACTTTGCAACTTCTTTTCTGGTAATTTTTTCGTTTGGCTTAAAACCATCAGCATAATCAGCTTTGTCAATAATGCCATTGTTTAATGCCGTTGTAACATAACTGAAAAACCAGTCGGCTTTTTTTACGTCGGAAAATTCTTCGACTGTATCTGTCGCAAGCTCGTAACCCATACATGAAACAACAAGCTTTGTAAATTCAGCCCTTGTTATATTGTTATGGGGAAGAAATGTGCCGTCCTCGTACCCTTCGATTATCCCGCTTGATGCAAGAGCAGAGACATATTCGTAAAACCACTGGTCTTCTTTTACATCAGAAAAGGACACGGCAAAAGGCTGGCTGTCACTTGACGGATATAAAGCACTAAGGTCAAGTAAGGGCTCGTCTGCATAGATAAAAGCAGAGACCGAAGATAAAACCAGCGTCAATATAAGTAAAACAGATACACTTCTAAAAAACTTTTTCATAAGTACAGTATCCTCCAAAACAGATATTTTTTTCATTTTATCATAAAGTAATTTAATTTGCAATATAATTTTTGAAAAGTTTTATCATATATAACACCGGTTTTGTTGTTAAAATAAACAAACTTTTCGGCAAATATCTCAAAAAATAACCTTTATAATCCGAAAAATTGTATAAATGACACAAAAATAACGTCAAGTTTTAAAAATAAGATGTCAAAAAAACGCCGGTAATGATTGACAACTGTATGTAAATTTGGTATAATAATTTCATCTAATGTAGGGATTTTCGGAGGTAAGTTCTTGAGTAGTATATATATTGTAACTTCATTTAAAGGCGGTGTTGGAAAAACAACATTTTCAGCCAACCTTGCAATGACTCTGGCAAGACACGGGCATTCGGTTGTGGCGGTAGACTGCGATTTGGAATCAAGGTGTCTTGATATTGTTTTGGGTCTTGAAAATGCAACGCTTTTTAATGTCTGTGATGTTATAAAGGGAACGTGCACGCTTGATAATGCACTTGTAACAGATGAAAGGTGCGAGAATTTAAAGTTTATTTCAGCACCTGCGTTCTATCCAGAACAACATGAGATAGGATTGACAAGTGAGGGCTTTTCAAATAAAGCAATAGGCGATTTTGTCAAAAGCCTTGCCGAAAGATTTGAATACGTTATATTCGATCTGCCCGCACGACCGGATAATCTTTACAGAAATCTTGCATTGTTTGCAGACAGTGCGTTTGTTATATCGTTACATACAGCAGCGTCGATAAGAGCAGCCGAAAAAACGGCAATAGCACTGAATGAACTTACACAGTACGGAAAGCTTAATCTTACAAGTGGCGGACTTGATGTAAAACTCGTTCTCAACGGTTTTAAATTAAAGGATGCAAAAAATGGAAATAATGTCGGACTTTATGATATAATTTCCAAAACAAGACTCCAGCTTGAAGGGGTGCTTCCTTTTGACCTTGCTATGAGTAAAGGACAGGAAAAAGGGAAACTTGCATATCAGATTACCGGAGGAAAGAAAAATTTTGCAAAAGCCGTTGAAAATATAGCCAGAAGGTGTGAAGGATATAAAGTTCCGCTTTTTGACGGGGTTGATACGGGCATCAAAAACAGTAAGGTTTATTGATTTGTGATTTATATAGTAATAATTTAAGGAGAGCAGAAAATGGAGATTGCAATAATAGCATCTGACAGTAAAAAAGAATTGATGACAGAATTCTGTATAGCATATCAGGGGATACTGTGTAAGCATAATCTATATGCAACTGATGCTACTGGAAAGTATATTTCAGAAGCAACCGGACTTAATATAGAGTGCCTGATGTCAGGAAACCACGGCGGAGTTGAACAGATTGCATCAAGAATTGATTTTAATGAAATAGACCTTTTGTTGTATTTCAGAAATACAATTTCAATGCCGAGATTTGATGAGGCAGAGTATAATATTCTGCGAATGTGTGATATTAGAAATGTACCGGTTGCAACAAATCTTGCAACAGCTGAAGCTCTGATACTTGCTCTTGACCAGGGAACGCTTGATTGGAGAAATCTTGTAAATCCCAAGGCACAGGGAAGTACAAAGTATAGAGTGTAAGGCAAAAAAACGGTTAAATCTGTCTGGAGAGGTGTGTTTATGGAAAAGATAGATACAAAAGCATTGTTTAATATCGGTTATGGACTTTACGTTGTCACTACTAAAGATGAATTTAAGGATAATGGACTTGTAGTCAATACGGTTTGCCAGCTCACAAGTACACCAAATCGCGTGGCCGTTACAGTCAATAAGTCAAACTACTCGTTTGATATAATCAAAAAAACAGGAAAAATGAATGTAAACTGTCTATCCGAGGAGGCAACTTTTGACGTATTCAAACGCTTTGGCTTTTGTAGCGGAAGAAATACAAACAAGTTTGAGTCTATGAATTTTTCAAGGTCGGAAAACGGATTGATTTATCTTGATAACTCTATAAATTCATATATGTCTCTGGCGGTTGAAAAATATGTTGATGTTGATACACATGGTATGTTTATATGTACTCTTGACGAAGCAAAAATCGTTTCCGATGTACCGACAATGACATATAATTACTACCAGAAATTTGTAAAACAAAAACCAAATTTGCAAAATCAGGACAGTACCAAAAAGAAGTTTGTCTGCAAAATCTGCGGATATGTTTATGAGGGTGAAACATTGCCCGAGGATTTTATATGCCCGCTTTGTAAGCATAGTGCATCAGACTTTGAGCCAATGAACTGATTGATAAATTAAATAGCAAATAACGATAAAGAAATGCTCCGATGTGTAAAGTCACGCTCGGAGCATCTTTGATTGTCAGCCTAATTTTTTTTCAAGACAAACTAAATTTATGTTTTGAATTCCGTTAAAGTCACATGGAATAACGCCGATTTCCTTGTAACCGAGAGAAGCGTACATTTTTCTTGCGACGGAATTGTTAAAATTTGTGTCAATTCTCAGAAAAGGACAGTTGTTTGCAAGAGCGTATTGCTCGTAAAACCCAACAAACTTCTTTCCATAACCTTTACCTTTGAAAAGAGGGTCAACCGCAAGTGTGTGAAGTACCATTACTGAATTGTCGTCAGCACAGAAGGACCAGTTGCAAGCTTTGTATTGAGGCATCTGAATTTTGTTTATAATACCGCAACTGACAATACTTCCGTCAACTTCGTCGATAAATAAATCATCATGTTCAAGTGCGTCAGTTGTGGTTTTTCGTGTAGGATATATATTTCTTATCCAACCGGTTGATAATAAACCTTGTTCTTCGCAATCGTGTACATGATTGTAAATGCTTTCAATGTTTTGTATGTCAAGTTGGGTTGATTTTCTTATCAATGTCTGTTACCTCGAATTCGAATTTTTATAAATTATAACAAAAATCAGTGCCCGTATCAATAAACTGAATGTACGACAAAAAAAGCATAAGTGTGACAGAAATTTAAAAAAATGCAAAAAAATCAACAAAAAAATTCTATATCTATTGACATTTACTACAAAAAACGATAAAATAATACATAGATTTATGTATTATGGCTTATTGGTGATTTTTTTAAATATCAGTTGTAATTGCTTTTGAAAGGATATATTATGCTTTGGACTCAGGCAGTTGTGCATACAACAACAGAAGGTATAGAGCACGTCTCGGGAATCCTGCTTATGAATGGTATAAATGGTTATGCTGTTGAGGACCGTCGTGACTTTGAGGACTTTCTGGAAAATAAAGAAGTGTATTTTGATTATATAGAAGACGATTTGTTAAAGCTCAAAGAGTGCGAAACAAAGGTCATATTTTATGTAGCAGATAATTCACAGGGTGCAGAAACTCTTCTGTCTGTTGTTAATGCTATAAAAACACTCAAAGAAAATGATAAAGAAAACCTTTTTGGGACACTTGAAGTTACGAGTGATTTTCAGATAGAGGAACAGGATTGGGAAAATAATTGGAAAAAGTATTTCAAGCCTTTTCCTGTTGGACAGAAATTGTGTATAAAACCCTCGTGGGAAACCTTACCCGATGGATTTAAGGATAAGGTTGTTATAGAGATTGATCCGTCAAGCTCATTTGGTACGGGGTCTCACACAACAACAAGACTTTGTCTTGAAATGATTGAAAAGTATCTTCCAAAGCTTTGCACAAATCCAAAAATATTGGATATGGGTTGCGGCAGCGGAATACTTGGTATTGCAGCTTTAAAGCTTGGCAGAGCGGATGTCACGGCAGTAGACGTTGATGAGAACTCAGTAAGAATTGCAAAGGAAAACTTTGGCTTCAATAATATTGATACTTCTCTTTATGAAGTTGTTTCTGGAAACGTTTTAAACGATAAAGAGTTTTACGATAAGGTTACATCTAAAAAGTATGATTTTATAACTGCAAATATCGTTGCAGATATAATAATCTGGATGGCACCTATGTTTAAATCATGCCTTGCACAAAATGGCTTGCTTGTTGTATCCGGAATAATCGCCGAAAGAGCTGATGAAGTAACTGAAGCTTTGATAAAAGCCGGATTCAAGATTGAGGAGTTTTCAGAAAGTGAAGATTGGGCGGCGGTGGTGTTATGCCACGATTCTTTGTAGATAATATAACCCCTGAACAAAAGACGGTGGTCCTTAAAGGACAGGATGCAAAGCATATTTCACTGTCACTGCGTTCAAGGGTTGGTGAAAAATTTGTTTTGTGCGATGGAAAGGGAACAGACTATTTTTGTACAGTTTCCGCTATAACAAAGGACGATGTAACTTTTGAGGTAAATGATACGCAAAAGAGTCAGGCAGAGCCAGGTGTCAACGTTACCTTGTATCAGGCACTTGTAAAGTCGGATAAGTTTGATTTTGTCGTACAAAAAGCCGTTGAACTGGGCGTTTCAAAAATTGTTCCCGTTTGTATGCAAAACTGTGTATCTAAGCTTGATGGTGATGCCGCAGAAAAAAAGACTGAAAGATGGAATAAAATTTCAAAAGAAGCTGCAATGCAGAGTGGAAGGGCAGTTGTGCCGGTTGTTTGTCCGCCTGTGACATTTGATAAGGCTATAACGGATATGAAAGCTTGTGATTGCAGTTTTGTGTGTTACGAAAAAGAAGATTCACTTTCAATATCAGATGTACTAAATATTTCGGGTAAAAATGCAAAAACCTTTGCTTTTCTTGTTGGACCCGAAGGTGGAATAAGTAGCCGTGAAGTTGATAAGACTAAAGACAGTAACTGCTTGACGGTGGGACTTGGGAAACGAATCTTAAGGACGGAAACTGCTCCTTTGTGCGTGTTGACGTCAATAATGTACTTTAGCGGAAATCTAGCCTGAACAAATCAGTGTTCATTAATTTGTTAAAACATATTGAAATATAAAATATATTAAAGATACGGAGTTTTATAATTTGACAACAAAGAATAAAAAAGCAGTGGTACAAATGAAAAAATCAGATCTGGATTTTTACAAAATGTCAGGTGTTTTTGCTATAGCGTGTGTTTTTATTATGTTGACGTTAAGAATGAGCAGCACCATTACAGAATATAGAAAGACTGGTGCAAACTTAACATATAATTTTTATAAGCTTTGCCATAATCCTGTGGCAATCGTGGCTTTTGCTGTCGTTGTACTGGCAGTTGTTGCCTGGTTTGTATATAGTAAAGTCAAAAGGGTAGACGAGAGCTTTAAATTGTTTACCAGCTATAATGCTTTGACAATAATTGCTTACCTGTGCGTTTTTGTACTGTCGTTCGGTATAACGGAAAATAGCAAGAATCATACATTTTTCATTGTATTTACAATAGTAGCCGCTGTACTTTATTATATATCAAAGTCATTTCATATAGATTTTGTGTTTTATTCTGCGATGAACGCAATTTTTGCACTTTTAACATATGCAATCTCATATAAAGTATCTCTTTTGTTTATTGTTTTTAAGATAGTTTTGTTTGCACTGCTTCTGGCTTCTTGTGTATTGTTCAGAAACAAGCTTAAAACGAAAACAGCAAGAAGGGGCAAAAAGAAAAAAGAGTATTTGTTTTTCCCTGTTTTTGTATCGCTTGCTTTCTTTGCAGTGTTTATGTTCAGCACGGCTTTTGCAAGATTTTATTCTCCGTATATTTTGTCGTCGGCAACAATGCTTACGTTTATGATGATTCAGTATCTTGTTTTTGGGATTATTTATACGATAAGGCTTATTCGTGAGTAAAGAAAGGAGTGTTAAATTATGTCAATGAGAATATATCAAAGCGTTATAAATCAACTCAAAGAAGGGGTTGACAGATTAATAGCAGTTATGGATGACGCAGGAGTCATTGAGGCTTGTAGTGACCTTGCGAGAGTTGGTGAAGAATTTAGCGAAGTTCCTGACCTTTTCAGTTATGACGACGAATGTAGAAGTTATAATGGTAATACATATAAACTCATGGGGAGTTTTACGAGAATTGAAAATATAATAATGGTTGAGGGCGATGATAAAGAGGCGGCGGATATATGTGCGGTTCTTTCGGTGTCTTTCTCAAATATTAAGAGTCTGTATGGGGAAAAGTACGATAAATCCAGCTTTATAAAGAATATTATACTTGATAATATTCTGCCAAGTGATATATATATAAAGGCAAAGGAGCTACATTTTAATGCAGATGCTCCAAGAGCAGCTTTCTTTATTCGCTTTACAGAAAAGGGGGACGTAATTCCTTATGATATAATGCAGAATATGTTCCCCGATAAGAATAAGGACTATGTAATAAGCATCGGTGAAAATGATGTAGTGCTTGTAAAGGAAGTCAAAAACGGAACAGAGCTTGTTGACCTTGAGAAAATTGCACATACAATCGTTGATACTGTAAGTGCGGAGTTTTTCCTCTCAGTAACCATTGGTATTGGTACTGTTGCGGAGAATATACGTGACCTTGCATCGTCATTCAGAGAGTCGCAGGTTGCAATTGAGGTCGGAAAGGTATTTGACACCAAGAGAAATGTTATAAGCTACGAAAATCTTGGTATAGGAAGACTTATATATCAGCTTCCGACAACACTTTGTGAAATGTTTTTGCAGGAAGTGTTCGAAAAAGGCTCGCTTGAGAGCCTTGACCACGAGACACTGACAACAATCCAGTCGTTCTTTGAAAATAACCTTAATGTTTCGGAAACTTCAAGAAAACTTTTTGTTCATAGAAATACACTTGTTTACAGACTTGAAAAAATCCGTAAGTTAACAGGTCTTGACCTTCGTGAATTTGAACACGCCATTACGTTTAAGGTTGCACTGATGGTTAAGAAGTACCTTACATCCAAACCTGTAAAATACTAAAAAGGAATTGTAGTTTAATGATAGAATTCAGGAACGTATCTAAAACTTATGACAATAAGAAGTTTGTACTTAAAAATGTTGATTTGAAAATAAACGACGGGGAATTTGTGTTTATTGTCGGTCCATCCGGCTCTGGAAAGACAACACTTACAAAGCTTCTTGTAAGGGAAGAAAAAATAACTGATGGGAGACTTATAATAAATGGCTTCAGGCTTGATAAAATGAGAAGTGCAAAGGTACCCTATTTGCGTAGAAAAATGGGAATTGTGTTTCAGGATTTCAGATTGTTTCCCAAGAAAACGGCATATGAGAACGTTGCATTTGCCATGCAGGTTATAGGTGCATCGGGAAGTACAATCAAAAAGAGAGTTCCTTTTTTCCTCGATCTTGTGGGACTTGGGGATAAAATGAAGTCCTTTCCGGCACAGCTTTCGGGAGGAGAACAGCAGAGAGTGCCTCTTGCAAGAGCCATTGTCAATAATCCCGATATAATTATTGCGGACGAGCCTACGGGAAATATAGACCCGAAGATGAGTCTTGAAATAATGGAAGTTCTCTTGAAACTCAATCAGAAACTCG
Organism: Eubacteriales bacterium; assembly: GCA_045631825.1. Classification (GTDB taxonomy): domain Bacteria; phylum Bacillota; class Clostridia; order Oscillospirales; family CAG-382; genus UMGS1387. The sequence continues at coordinate 15,297 of JAZQVQ010000258.1, forward strand.
GCAAAACAGTAATCGTTGTAACACACGAGAAAAGTCTTGTCGACCACTTTAAGCAAAGAGTTGTAACAATCCTTGACGGAGAAATCCAAAGTGATAGAATAGGTGGTATGTTTGATAATGAACTTTAGATTAGTTACATTTGTTAAAGATGGTTTCAAAGGTGTTTTTAGAAATGGTCTTATGAGCTTTGCATCAATGCTGGTTCTTATAAGCTCACTTTTGGTAATTGGTATTTTTACAACACTTATACTTAATGTTGACTATAATCTGGACCAGATAGACGATTTTAATGAGCTTGTCTGCTATATGAAGCTGGATGCAGATGAAGAGACTCTGATAAAAGCCGAAAATCAAATGAAAGAATTAGATAATGTTCTCGGCGTGACACTTGTTACAAAGGAACAGGCTCTGGAAACGGAAAGACAAAAATATGGAAATGAGTATTCGTATTTGTTTGATTCGTATGACGAAACGACAAATCCGCTTCCCGATGCTTATAGAATAGAATACGAAAGTATTGGAAAGCTCGATTCTCTCATTTATAAACTTGAGAAGATAGAGGGAGTTGAAAGTATACGTAATAGCCGTGAGATAGCAAATAATATTGAAAAATTCAAAAGTATTATTTCAATCGGAAGTACATGGCTTATGGCACTTTTGGTGGTTGTTTCTGTGTTTGTAATTTCAAATACAATCAAAATAACATTCCACTCAAGAGAGCTTGAAATAAGTATTATGAGATACATAGGTGCAACAAAGTTTTATATTACAATGCCGTTTATAGTTGAGGGTATAATAATATCGCTTGTTTCAGCAGTTGTTTCGTACGTTGCACAGATTTATATCTATGTAGGACTTGTCGAAAAAATTTCCGAAGAGTACGGAATCATCAAGATAATCCCGTATGCTTCGCTCAATAATTTGTACCTTGTAATTTTCTTTGGAGCAGGCTTGTTTATAGGTGTTATAGGCAGTGCTTTGACTATAAGACGATATATGAAGGTTTAAATTAAGGTTTTGTTTTTAAGGGAGGGCAGTTGAAAGTGCAAAAAAAATGGTTTGGTGTTTTGCTTGTTTTCACATTTGTTTTTTGCTCAGTGCTGTTTATAAATAGTAATTTTGGCGTTGATAAAGCATACAGTGCGGCAAATGACAGTCAAAAACAAATTCATGAACTTGAAACAAAGCTTTCAGGACTGAAAAATGACGCAGCTGCACTCAAAAAACAGGTTGATACTGCAAATAGCAATCTTTCAAAAGCCGAGCGTGAAATTCAAAATCTCGATTTGGAAACAACAAATCTTACAACACAAATCAATACTCTCGAAACTCTTATTACTCAGTGGCAGGGGCTTTCAGATGGTCTTACAAAGGATATAGAGGACCTTGAGAAAGATATGTCAAAGGAACAGCGTGTATTTGATAATATGCTGAGAATGTCGTATGAATATGGTACTGATACATACTTTAATCTCATATTCGGTTCTGAAAATATCAGCGATTTTCTGTCAAGAATAGACCTTATTACATATCATTTAAAGTATAATAATAACGTTATTGAAAAACTCTCCGAGACAAAGAAAGTTTTGGAGGAGAAAAAAACGAAGTACGCAGAGTCAACACTTAAACTGTCAGATTATAAGACCGAGCAGGAAACTAATAAGGTTCTTCTTGAGGCAAAACTGGAAGAGACAAGAAGTAAAAAGCAACAGTATATGAGCGACGCTAAAAATGCTCAGGCACTCTATCAGAAAAAGCTCGAAGAAACAAATGCTATCAATGCAGAAATTAAGGCGTTGTATGATCAGCAGAAGAAAAACGATACAACAGTTTATTCCGGTACACTTGCGTATCCGCTTCCGTCAGCGTATAAAAGAGTTTCGTCGGGATTTGTCAATCGTATAAGTCCCATTACAGGAAAGAGGGAAAATCATAACGGGCTTGATTTGCCTGCACCCAAGGGAACGCATATATATGCAGCGGATGCTGGGACAGTTGTCATAGCAAGACATAGCAGCTCCTGGGGAAACTATGTTACAATAAATCATGGCGGCGGAATGATGACATTGTATGCACACTGCTCTGCTCTTAATGTCAGTGAGGGACAGACGGTTATGAAAGGCGATTTAATTGCATATGTTGGTTCAACAGGTTGGTCAACGGGTAATCATTTGCATTTTACTGTATATAAAAATGGAGTTGCTGTAAATCCGGCACCTTATATAGGTCTTTAAATAGTTTACTACGGCGGCACTTTGTCGCCGTTTTGTCTGTTTTATAATATAGGAAAGGGCGTGTTGTGTTTGAAAACACTTAAAAAGAGGAGTATAATACCCGTATTTCTGTTTGTTATTGCATGTTTTACGTTTATAACTTTTCAAATAACATTTTTGTTTGTCAATAACATGTGGAAAACCAGAGTTGAGAAAATGATTGATACCGATAAAACAACCTTGTCCGAGGCAGTAAGCTATGTTGATGAGGTTGTCAAAAGTAAGTCGGTTGTAAAAAAAACCAGTTCGGAAAACCTGGTAGATGGAACAATAGCAGGTTATCTCTTGGGTACGTCCGACAGATTTGCAATGTATATGAATGATTCTCAGTACAAGGATTATCTGTCACTAGTCAATGCACAACAGTTTTCTCCGTCGGGTATAGGTATAAGCGTACTTTACGATTCAACAGTGAATGGTCTTTATGTGGTGAACGTATATAAAGATTCACCTGCCGAAAAAAGCGGAATAGTGCCGGGAGATGTCATAGCCGAAATAAATTATTCTCCTGTTTCGCAATATGGTTTTTATGGTGCTATGTTTGAAATTACAAGCGGTGAGACAAAGTCTGATATAAGACTTGGTATTTTACATAAAGATGGTTCTGTAAGCTCTATGACAGTTGTCAGGGATATTGTCTCTGCAGTGAGTATATCAGGTAAAAAATATGATAAGAAAAACGGTATTATAAGAATTAATGAATTTTCAAATACAGCGTTTGAGGATTTCAAAAATGTACTTCAGGAGCTTGTAGTTGATGGTGCTGAAAAGATAATAATAGATGTCCGTAATAATCCTGGAGGAAATATTGAGCAAATTTCAAA
>JAZQVQ010000259.1:0-5458 GCA_045631825.1 Eubacteriales bacterium
CAAAAACCTCTCACAAATTGCTTGTGAAAGGTCTTTATGTTTATGCTTTTTATATTTTAAAACAGTTTTGCCAGAGCATTTCTTATAAGCTCCTCGACAGTGTTTCCTGTGCTTGACGAAAGTGCTTTCTGTGCCTGCTGCTTTGTGTAGCCGAGATTAACAAGTGCGTCAAGTGCCATTTTCTTGTTTTCGCCAAAGTCTGCCTGAACATTCTTCTGCGTTACATTGCCATTTTCCGATGTACCTGCAAAACCAACGCCGTTTTCCAGCATAAAGCTCTCAAGCTTACTCCTTAAGTCTATACAGATTTTCTGTGCCGCCTTCTGTCCGACTCCCTGTGCACTCGATATAAGCTTTGTGTTTTCGCTCGCGATTGCCGAACAAACGTTCTCGACGTCTAATGCCGACAAAATTGCCAAAGCAGCACGGGTGCCGATACCCGAGACAGTCTGGAGCAATTTAAACATAGAAAGCTCTGCTTCCGTTGCAAATCCGAAGGTTTCAAATACACTCTGGTCTTTGATTCTCACATAGGTATAGAGGCGAAAGGTTGTGTCCGAAAGCTCGCCCGAGGCGGTAAATGCCCCGTACGAGACAAGTTTTTCATAGGTTTTTGCCGTTATCAACGCAAAATATCCTATTCCGCCACATTCAATTATAGCTCTGTCACGAAACAACTGTGTCAGTTTTCCGTCAATATAATACATCTTTAAAGTCCTTTATCCTCATAAATATTAGTCAAAAAAATATTTTGCCATTTTCTCGGGAAGCTCATCTTTTGAAAACTCTATATCGAGATTTCCCGCAATAGCCGGAGCAACCTCTGTTGTATTGTATGCAATTTTTATTCCGTTATCTGTAAAATACCACGAATCGTCGGCAAGTGAAAGGTATGTGGAATTGAGAGTATATCCGTCAAAGGTCTCCTTGCCATACTTATCCTCAAGCTTTGTGCGTATAGCTGTTTCTATCTTGTCTATTTCCTCATCGGAGCAAAGTCCTTTAAGCGAGAGTTTCTCCGCAGTGAGCGAGTCGAAATTATACCCAAAAGTCGCCTCAACGCCGTCAACTCCTGCAAATTCCGTTATATTTTCGATTATACTGACAACAAGTCCGTCGTTTCTTGCAACCGACAAAAGCGATGTCATCGTCCACGGAAGTGTTGCCGTTTCGACGTCATTTGCCGAAATGTAGTCATACAAAGCATCAAGCATTGCCTGTGCAGACTCTTGTCTGAGTCCGTTTATTGTATTCAACTGCTCATTTATCGCCTTTGAGCACTCGGAAAACTTTCTGTTTGAAAGGGTATAGCACTTGACGGTCTGAAGATTGGCGTCAAACAAAACCGTTCCGTCATCAAGCTTTACATTTTCAAAGCCATCCTTGATTCTTATGTCAATCTGTGGCTCAGTCGGCTCATACGGAGCATCTATCTGCTCTCCCTGCAAGGGTATATTATCCTGTTCGGGCAAAGGAGTCTGAGTATCAGTCTGGTTATTTTTACACGACGCAAGGCTTGTGGTCACAGCAATACAAGCCAGAATTAAAGCAAATTTCTTCATAATCACAATATCCTTTCTTAAATTACAATAATTACATCTGTAAATGTTTCACGTGAAACATTTTGTCATTCAAGGTAGTCAAGAGGGTTTTTAACACTACCGTTTACTATTATTTCAAAGTGTACATGTACACCCGTTGCCTGGCCGGTTCTGCCCATTCCGGCAATGCGTTCGCCCTTGGCAACACGCTGTCCTTCTTCAACATAAAGAGAGGAGCAGTGTGCGTATCTCGTGAGCGTACCGTCATCGTGCTGAATAAGCACCATTTTCCCGTACCCGCCGTTGTCCCAACCTGAGCTTATGACAAGTCCACCATCAGATGCCACGATTTCGGTACCAAGAGAAGCACAGATGTCAAGCCCTTTATGGAACTCATTTCGTCCGCCGAAAACTCTCCACGAGTATTTGCTGGAAATTCTTCCTTCGCTCGGCCAGCAGTACGTACCCGTTGACATTGTACGTTTTTCTTCCTCGGTCAAAGGACGTGTTCCGACAATTTCGATTTGCTCCGTCGGCTCTAAAGTTATAACCTCCGACATAACTTTTTTATCAACGACGTTGTCGCCCATATAGCTTACGCTGTACGTTACAAGCTTTTTGCCGTTTTTGCCTTTTTGCTTTATTATTACTTTATTTTCCGCAAGAGTATTATCATTTATACGGACAACGTCAAATTTTACGTCTTCAGGATATTCCTCGAGCTTTTCAATCTCGATGTCGAGCGTAACACCACTCATTATCGCACCCTCTACGCCTTGCTCCATTACATCGGCAACAAGCGATGGCGTTGCAAGATAGGACAGCCCGTCACTTTCTGAGTTTTGCAAAATAGCACCAAGCTCAAGCTTTGACGTGTTGTGTATATGGTCGTGCGTGCCGACAATTTCGGCAAAATCATGTGCAACGGAGTTTTCTATAAGAGTTTGTTTGTCAGCATCTGTCACCGCCTCGAGCGAAAACAAGGCCCTTATCTGCGACTGGCTCATAAACATGGACTTCGGGAAAACGCCCGCAGACACGGTAATCGCATTATTATACGTCAGATTTTGTGCATCCTTGTACGCAGTCTCGTTTGAACTTCTTTTGTGTGAAAGACTATCGTCTATCGCACAATCAATCCACTGCTCCTTGTCACAAACCGCAACAAGCACACCGTCAACGTACAGACCAAATCCGTTACGCATACTTCGCTTAAACGCCTTGTCGAATGCCAGATTAAGCTCCGACATCTGCAACAAATCCGCCTTACCGCCAAGTGCAGACTTGTAGGAAATATCGCAGTCAAAGCCGTAAAGCCTTTTCATACCCGTCGAAACAACGTTTTCATAGGCATTCTTTGCATTCTCGACCTCGGATATGCTCATAACATTTCCTATATATTTATTGTCAACATAAACTCTTATTACAGGGACCATATTGGTTTTGCCGTAAATCTGCGTTATGCCGTATGCGACACAGAGAATTGTGCCACAATACAACAAAGCAAGTGCCATTGTTTTATAAACCCTGGTGGCATTATGGCTGTATTCAAGATGCTTCCATAAAGCCGTTGGTTTTATTCTGACAAGTCCCGCAAGGACTTTGGTGCACAGAGCCTTGCATCTTGGCACAACCTCAAGCAAAGACACCGCCACCGACCAGACATTTGCTTTCCACAGGCGATGCTGATGCGTAAACCACGCTTTTGGATGAGCGTACACCGTCTGATATTTTTGTTTTACGGGTGTTTTGGAACCGTAATATCTGTCGTTGCAGTAGAGATACAGTGCGTTGTAGGCACTTTCTACGCAAGAAAGTTTGTTTTGCCTGAATGAAGAATAAAGCGCTTTAAAGCCAAGCGTCTGTGTTTTTCTATCCGCCTCATTTACATTTACCGGCGTTATCCCTGTGCCTTTAGCTCTGACTTTATCAAGCTGACCCTGTCGCCACGAAGGACGGTCTTCGAGCTTACGTCGCTTTTTGAGTTGATTCAGACACCTTGCCTTTATGTTTGCCGTGATTTTTACAAAACCCGTTTTAGCGTTTGTGACAAGTTCCGTTACACGACGGAATGTTTCACGTGAAACATTTTTGTGCTTTTTTGCAGTCTCGTGAGCTTTTGTGCCGTACTGACGTACGTTTTTCCGTGTTTTAGCGTTTACCGATACACAGGCTTTGTCGACTCCGCTTGCTTCTGTTACAAACATATTTTTATCCGTTTTGCTGTCAGCACCTGCTGTGCGAGGGGGCAAAACCGAAAAATCATTCATGCACTTCAAACTCCTTTCTGCGTTTATTTTTTCTTTGCCAAAAATTGCAATACTTACCATTATAATGATACAGTATAATTATAACCCGAATGTCTGGAAAAATCAAGCATTTATGCCAATTGTTTACCTTTACGAAAAAATTATCGCTATTTTTTGTCAAAAATTTACGCAAATTTAAAACAATTATCTGTAATTATGATATAATTAATGTAACTCTTTTGATAATTTTTTGTTTTACAAGCAAAATATCATAAGATGTATTTGTATTTTGCAAACATTTTACCAAGGCAAAATTTTTTCTAAAAGGACTAAGATAATGATTAAAAGCAGCAGAAATCAGGAGCCGGAGCAGGAGTTTGACTTTGAAAGTCGTATACTCAGTGCAAGTCATTCAGGGGAGGACGCCGAAACCGAGCTTTCGTTAAGACCAAAAAGTCTTTCCGAGTACGTCGGCCAGCTCAAGGTCAAGGAAAAACTCGCAATATCAATGCAGGCTGCGAAAATGCGTGGCGACAGCCTTGACCACATTTTACTTCACGGGCCTCCCGGTCTTGGAAAAACCACACTTGCGGCAATAATTGCGTCGGAAATGGGCGTTGACATACGAATAACCTCAGGCCCTGCCATAGAAAAGCAGGGTGACCTTGCTGCGTTACTTACCAACCTCAAGGCCGGGGACATTTTGTTTATTGACGAAATTCACAGACTTTCACGTCAGGTAGAGGAGATTCTGTATCCTGCAATGGAGGATTTCAATCTCGATATAATTATGGGCAAAGGCCCGTCGGCAAGGAGCATAAGGCTTCCACTGCCGCCTTTTACGCTCATCGGTGCTACGACAAGAGCAGGGCAGCTGACCTCGCCGCTGCGTGACCGATTCGGCAATCTGTACAGACTTGAAATGTACACAGATAGTGAGCTTTGCGACATTGTTGTTCGAAGCAGCGAGATACTCGGCATAAATGCAAAACCCGACGGTGCTTTTGAAATAGCAAGGAGGTCAAGGGGAACGCCGAGAATTGCAAACCGCCTTTTAAAGCGTGTGCGTGACTTTGCTCAGGTACGTGCCGACGGAGTTATAACAAAAAAAGTAGCAGACGAGGCACTCAATATGCTTGAAATAGACTCGCTCGGTCTTGATATGACCGACCGCCGTATGCTCAGTGCCATTATTGATTACTTCGAGGGTGGTCCCGTTGGACTTGAAACCCTTGCGGCGACGATTGGCGAGGAATCCATAACGCTTGAGGACGTGTACGAACCATATCTATTGCAGCTTGGATTTTTAAACAGAACCCCCAGAGGAAGAATCGCCACAAGACGAGCTTATGAGCATCTCGGCAGAGAATTTCCCGAGCTTCAGCCTAAAAAATCGCCTTACAAAAAAGGCGTGACCGACGGTCAGTCCAGTCTCGACGACGAGCAGTAATAAATAAGCAAACTTTCCACAACACGAAAGCGAGAGAGAAATTTGCCAAACAAAAACACTTTTTCAAAGACAAAGAAAAGCTCACACTCGGGCACAAAATCAAAAGTGGGAGCAAAGAATAAATTTCAGGGTGCGTCTTATTCCAAGCCAAAGAATGCCAAAAACAGCACAGAAAAACCCATAAGACCTAAAAAAGAAAAGAAGCAGAAAGTCGAGAA
>JAZQVQ010000260.1:0-3407 GCA_045631825.1 Eubacteriales bacterium
AGATGAGGACGGAAAGCTTGATGTATTGTACTTTGCAGATGCTTTGATGACATCAAAGTCCTATGACGAAGCAGTGCTTTACACCGTTGATGCCAAGAACAGAGATGATTACTACAGAAGCTCGTCGGATGTAGAAAACCAGTCCTACCCGCTTCATGATGGCTCAATGGAAATAGGTGTTTACACTGCATATTTCTATAATGCTCCTTACACATATATCAAGCCAACTTTTACAGGCGATCTCACAGAAGACGAAAGATATGCACTTCAGAACGCCAACAACGTTAAGATGATTGATATGGAGCTTACCGGCAAAGACAATAACGGTGATAATATATACAATTACTATATAGCAAAAGACAACTTTACAAACGAATATCCTGATTATGAATTTGCAAAGTACTTCCATCAGGTTCGTACACAGGGTGTATACACAATCAAGGCTTTTGACGTAAACACAGATAAGATTATTGACTATATGTACTATATGCCTTGTACATTCGGTAAGCTTGTATATGATAAGGATATCGAGTTTACTTCTGTTGACGACCACTATGATGGTAAGGCAACATTGGTTGACAACGATGATGACCACGAAGACGCAATTAAAAAGGTCCTTACAATCTACACCAACGGTGCAGATATTTCAGGTAAGGAAGCTAAAGACGGCGACTTTGTAATTGCATACCTCAACCCCAAGGCAAACACTATTTATGTTCAGGAAATTCTCTCTTCCGTAACAGGAACAGTTGGTCCTATAAGTGCTAAGTACGCATCTGTTTCAGTAGGAAAGATGAGCTTCTCAACTGCTTACCAGTACCTTAAGGTTCTTGGTTTCCATACAGGTGAAGATTCTTTTGTCGATGAAGATGAAACAAATATCTTCAAGAAGGGCACCTCTTCAAAGGATAATGTGTTCATGTATGACGGCAGAGGTATTTTGAGTAATAACGCGCTCGATAAAGAATATAAGATTTACTACTTCAAGTCCGGAAATTATAACAATATTTACTTCTATGAACCTCTTTATGGTTCAGGAACAACCTATGCAGGCAATGACCTTCTCATTCCTATCGGTGAAAAAGACGCTGACGAAGATGAAAAGGGTTATACAAGAGTTAAGTTTAACGCTGAGCTTTCCAAGAACATTCATTACCTCAACGTTTGGGTTGACGGTAAAGAACAGTATGTTCCCGTTCACGTAAAGGATATTTACCCTGAACTTGATGTTTACCAGTCAAATTATAACTTCGGCACAGAAGTTGTTGAAGATAACGGCTTGACTTATGATGCTTACCTTGGTAAGATTTGTACATACGAGGTTGATAAAGACGGTATCTATACAATCACTCCTTTGCTCCACGCACGTAACGAAGACGGCGAGTACACAGGAATAAACCTCGATGCTACAGTTCTTGGCGAAGACGATGGCGAGCAGTTCGGTCGTGACCTTGGCGACAAGGAAAACTGGACAACAGCTACAATCAATAAGATAACATCAAATCGTTTTGAGCTTGTTGATGCTGAAGGAAATTCACTTCTCGGTATAGAAGATGAGCATTATGTTGATTACTTTACTATGACTGATAATACAAAGATCATAATAAAGAATACAACAGATGTTGAAGAAAACGAATACGAATTCCTCGTATACGATAAGAATTCCTTTAAGGCAAGTCTCTACGGAGATACACCTCTTGAAAACGTACAGTATATCCTCAAGGCTGATAAGGATTCTTCATCAAGAGCTGAGTTGTTACTCCTTTATGCAGAAGCAACAGAGCTTGAGTTTAAGTCTAAAGTAACAACAGATAACGTAAGAATTGTAAAAGCTTATAATCCCGGCAAGGACGCTGAGGGTAACCTCTGTTACTTCTATGAACTCTTCAATCCTTACACAGGTGAAATTGAGACAGAGGTAGCCGGTACTGAAGTTACAAAGGCAAATCATGCAATTCACGATATGCCGTTTGAAATCGGACAGTTTGTTAAACTCACAACAGAAGGCAAGGTTAATGAGGATAATACAGACGGAGTAGTTCTTGATGTTGAGACAAATGAAAACCTTGTATTTGTAACAGATTACTCCAAGGAAGATGGCATAATCGAAGTTGTTCCCGTAAACGACGAAGATGCAGGAAACTTTGTTGATGACAATGGTTTGTACCTCTATCAGTTGACTGATAAGACAGACATTACCATCGTGACTATGAAGAGCCTCAATAAGTTCGCAACTGCTGAAATAGCAACGTTCAACAAGGACGACCTTGGCTCTGATTCCAACAAGTTCAAGTGTTACAACGAAAAGGTTGAAAAGGAAAATTCCGATAAGTACTTCACAGAGTATAGTAAATACATCAAGGCTTATATCGCTTACACCGAAAAGGATGAAGACGAATTGCCTGAGGTTGATACTATCATAGTATTCGTTCACCCCGGTGAAAACATAGATTATCTTGATATTTAATTTAACAGATAGTGTGATAACAATAGTTTAAAAGAGGAACCCCACGGAAGTGGGGTTCTTTTTGCTTTTTTGTGTAACATTATTGAATAGCCACAGGTAAATAAGCAAAAGAATAAAACATAAAGTTATTTGCACAAGTTTTGTTGACTTAACGGATAAATGGGTGTATAATTATAATTAGTGTACTATTGATTATAGAATGGAGAATGGAAAAAGTGACGAAAATAGATATTTTTTCAGGCTTTCTTGGAGCAGGTAAAACAACTCTCATAAAAAAGCTGATAAAAGAAGGGTATAAAAACGAAAAACTTGTACTTATAGAAAATGAATTCGGCGAAATAGGGATAGACGGAGGCTTTCTTCAGGATTCCGGAATACAGATAAACGAAATGAATTCCGGTTGTATTTGTTGTAGCCTTGTTGGAGACTTTTCAAAGGCTCTGTCGCAGGTTATTTCCGATTATAAGCCTGACAGAATTCTCATCGAACCGTCGGGAGTGGGAAAACTCAGCGATGTAATACAGGCGGTAACGAATGCCGATACTTCGGGTGCAATTCTTGACGCTTTTGTGACTGTAGCAGACGTTTCCAAGTGTAAGATGTATATGAAAAACTTTGGTGAGTTTTATAACGACCAAATTAAAAATGCAAAGACAATTATACTTAGCCGTACAGATGACGTTTCTCGGGAAAAGATAGATACGGCAGTTGAACTTTTACGTCAGCATAATAGCGATGCCGTTATCATAACAACACCCTGGGATAAGCTTGAAGCATCTCAGATTCTTGATGCTATGCAAAACAAAAATACGCTTGAGTCTAAGCTCGAAGAGCTTGAGCACGAACATAAACATCATCACGACCACGATGAACATTGCTGTTGCGAACACCATCATGACCACGAGCATCATCACGACCACGATGAACACTGCGGCTGTGG
>JAZQVQ010000261.1:0-36418 GCA_045631825.1 Eubacteriales bacterium
AACGCAATGCCTGTAAACTCCGTCACTAGCGGTAATATGCATTCTGTTACCTCTAATGCGGTGTATAATGCTTTATTAAACTATGCAAAGAAAACAGACGCATTGTCTTTCCTAAGTATATCCCCTCGAATATTAAATACACCTGCTTCATTAACCGCAGAAATAAAGAGTTTGTACGACCAAGGATATAGACTAATTATTCTTTCAGTCGGTTGGGAAGAATATGAAAGTTATCCGCACGCAGGGGCTATGGGAATAATTATTTTGTCAGAAACTTCCGCAATAGGAACGGGTTTTCTGCGTGAATATTCAAGTTATAAGTTTAATTATGCTTGCCATTGGACTGACTATATAAGAACCGATAGATTTACGGGTTGGGTGCAGATTTCATAATTATTGATTAGTTATCCAACAACCAAAATATTGACCATTGACCGCATAACTAAACGCTCCCGAATAGTTATAACAATATGCACTGCTTCCACCCTCACTAATAATCAGCGGAACATTAACCGTCCTTGTTGCCTCACTTATTTTTATTTCCGCTATCGGTCTAAAGCCATAAGGAACATCAAATAAATCGTAAGTATATCCGCCTTGTAACTCATACCAATCGGAAGAAGCACTAAAAAAGACAACCTTTCCAACTTTGGCAAAGATAACACTTCCATAATGAGCCTTTTTCCAACCAACTATTTGAGTAGTAACTGTATTTATTGCTGAATACACCGCCCCCGAGGTAACAGAATGCATATTATAGACAGTATACTTTTTTATACTAATAAATCGAGGTATACCAAATGGCTAATTCAAGAGCAAATATCTACCCCGTTCAGTTACAGGACTGCTTCGCTATCGCTTCGCTTGGGGCAGAAATAATTTTGACACGAAATAAAAATAGTTTTATACTTCTTTTATGGGGGTTGGCTTAACAAGTCAAATTTAAGTTGGGCATCGCAGTTCTGCAACAGAAAAGCGGGGTGGCATTATGACAGAAGAAGTACAAGAAGCAAAGATTTCAGCTATGGAATGCGACATAAAAGAAATCAAACAGGACATAAAAGATATGCCCGATTTGATTGTTAAAAAAGTAAATGAAAATACTGATATGAAAATTAAATTGGCGATTGCCGAAACAGAAAAAAAATATATGGGAAAGTTTATTGCCTTGCTTATTGGTTTAATCGGGGAAGCAGTAGGCTTGATTATCTCATTTATAAAATAGGGGGCTAAAATGACGTTAGAAGAATTCGTAAAAAAGTATAACAAAAAGAAAGTTGATTACGATGGGGTTTATGGTGCGCAGTGTGTAGACCTTTTCCGACAGTACACGAAAGAATGTTTGAACATTCCAGAACACACCGGGGCTTGTTCGAGTTCCGGCGGAGCGAAAGATTTATTTAATGACTATCAGAAAATGCCTATTGAAAAAAAGTATTTTATCAGGGAAACAAAAAAGGGGCTTATTCCCGGCGATGTTATAATTTGGGATTCTACACCGACAAATAAATACGGACACGTTGCAATCTATTTAGGTGCGATCAATAACAGTTTAATTGTATTTGAACAAAATGGATTCAGTCAGGAAGGCGCGGAAATTACATTAAGAGAAAAAAATAATATGTTAGGATTTCTGCGAAAGAGGGGGTAAAAAATGGCAGAAGAAACAAAAGAATTAAAAGCAAAAAAAGTTTCGTTGATTGTCAAAATCATAGCGATTGTTTTTTTGGTAATATGTTCAATTTTAAAGTGGGTGAATATTTTCACGAATGCAACGATTTATGAAATATGTATGGTTGCGGGAACTATGTCTGCAATATTTGGTGATATTTCAATTAATACTGCACTTGATAAATTCAGGAAGGGGGGAGAATGAATACCTTTACAATTATTCTTATAATGTTTGCAATTATTGTAATGTGCGGTGCGGTGATTTATTCATTAATTAAAATCATTAAGGGAAACAAAAAGGAAATCCAGAGCTTAAACAATGAATTGAACTCCGCTAGGGAAAACGTAAGGCAGTTATCAGAGTATATAAAAAACTCCGATAAAATCAGGAAGGAAGAAAAAGAGATTGCAGAAAAAATCAAGGAAGCGAAAACCGATGAAGAAGTACACAATATTATTAATGATATTATTGCCCTTAACAATTCAAGGGTGCAGAACGACTAAGACAAAAAAGGAAATTGAGTTACCACCTAAGCCGGAAAGGGTGGAACAGAAGGAGCCGGAAAGTTTAAGCGATCTTGCAGACCTTCTGAATTATTACGAACACCTTGTACAAGATTGGGAAAATTGGGGAGACCGCGCCGAAAAGTTGATAAAACAAAAAAAATGATTTATTATAAATACATTACTTCTTTAGCCCCCTTGCTTTAGAAGTTGTAAAAACGAAAGTTCCCGCAGGTTCAGAGTGCAATGCTCCCTGCGGGTTTTTTTTGTTAGGCATACGAAACCGATGTTACGACAGTCTAACCTGTTAGGCATACGAAACAGTTAGGCACGCTTAACAGTTAGGCATACTTAACCGAAAAATCGTAAAAAATCGAAAAACGGGAAATTCAAAAAACAGACGGTCTTTTAACGGTACAGATATAAGATGTTGGCGGAAACGGAAAAGACAGATGCTAGACGGTTGCTAGACGGGATTACAAAAGCGGAAAACGGGTAAAAAACGGGATTTTAACGGGAATTTCTTATTACTGACCGGTAGTTAAAATAATTAATGACTGATAGTTAGTTTAATTTTTTAAGGTTGAAATTTGATGTTAGGCAGACTTAACCTATTTTTAATTTTTTTTGTGGTCCAGAGATACAATTAAAAATGCCCTATAATGCCCCTAGGATTGCGTATAACGCATTCAATTACAAAAATAGTGTAATATCATTACCGCGCCATTTTGAGTGCGTTATAGCGAAGATTTCACAATTTTAATTTTCAGTTTACAAAGTGAACACATTGCAATATAATATTGAATTGTTGGGAAGTGATGACCCCACAAATAAAATACAGTAAGCAGAAAGAGAAAGACTTTTTACAGGGTTTAGAATATTCGCTTGGCTTATTGGGCGAATTCGGCTCATCACCGCTAGACCTTGTGAAAAGTCTTTTTTATTTCTGCAAGGAGAAAAAAGAAAAAATGGATACAAAGTTTATCAAAACAAAAAAAGAAAGGAATTACACAGTTTTAGATAATTCCTTTATTAAAGACGTAACATTGAGTTGGAAAGCAAAAGGGGTTATGGCTTATTTATTGAGCCTTCCTGAAGATTGGACAATTCATTTATCAGAAATAGAAACACACGCAACAGATGGAAAGGATAGCTTGCGAAGTGCTTTGAAAGAGTTGAAAGAGCATAATTATTTGAAAGCATATCAGAAAAAAGAAAATGGCAAATTTGGCGAAATGGTTTATATCATTATAGAAAATCCGCAGACGGAAATTCCGTATACGGAAAATCCGCTTACGGAAATTCCGCTATCGGAAAATCCGACACTACTAAATACTAATGACAACAAAGTACGAAGTGTAAAAAATACTGATAATAATATACCGAAAGAGAAAAAACACAAGAATGGAACTTATCAAAATGTTTTACTTTCTGATTCTGAATTAAAGAAGTTATGCGAAACACTTGGTCCAGATAAAGCAAAGGCAGTTATAGATAATTTTTCAGAACTTAAAGAAATGAAAGGTTACAAATATAAAAGCGATTATCTTGCATTGAAAAAATGGGGAATTGAAGCCTACGAAAAAAAGAACGCTTCACCAAATAAAAATAGTTATGTAAATTCAAGACGACCGGCAAGCGATAGCGAAGGTTGCAAAGTAGATTTTTAAGGGGGCAAAAAGAATGAGAACACTTGAAGAAATTGAAAAGGACATTGAACAGTTATGGGCGGAAGAGTTTACAGGAAAAGAGGGAGAAACAGAAGAATGGCATAGAAGGTATAATAAATTATATTTAGAAAGGTTAGAAGCAGAAAAGCAGAAAGCCCAGGAAGAAAGAAACAAGCCTGAAGCAGTTGCGGAAAGAAAAAGGGAATGGGAAGCACAACAGATTAAAAACCTTACCGAAAGTGGAATCGGACAAAGATATTTGAATGCGGATATTCATTCTTTCATAACTGAAACAGAAGAACAGAAAACAAGTCTGGAAACAGTAAAGCAGTTTATTACAAATCCTTATGGAAAAAACCTATGGCTTGTAGGTGTTGCGGGAACGGGAAAAACATTACTCGGTGCGATCATCTGCCGATACCTTGGAGCGAAGTACATTAAAAGCTATCAGTTGAAAGACGAATTAGATTATGCCCGCAGTTTCAATGCAAAGAAAAACCCGACAGAAGTAATAAAAGAATATGCAGAAATTTCTGTTTTGATTGTGGACGAAGTGGGAAGGTATAAAAGTCCGCAGGAGCAGGAATATATTTTTAGGCTTCTGAATGAAAGATATGAAATGAAAAAGCCGACAGTTTTAATTAGTAATATGACCAAAAAAGAATTCGGGGAATATTTAGGCAATCCGATTGTTGACAGGTTCAGAGAAGGTTGCAAGAGCCTTGAATTCAAGGGTGAAAGTTTCCGGGCGAAAGAGCGGACAGAGTGGGACGGAAAAATAAACAATGAATTGTTTGAGTGTTGACAATCTAGCAAATACAGAGTTAAGATTAAAAATGCAAGGGGGAAATAATGGACGATTTTAATGCAGTAGAAAGATTGGAAAAGTTTTACGGGAAAATACCCGAAAACGAAAAAATGTGGATTGAAGATAACATTGAAAGTTTGACTGACGAACAGAAAGGAAAGTATTTCAAGGCTTTAACTACAATTCACGAATTTAAAAATGGCTATCCAGAAATTAGCGTTATGGGTGATGTTTACAAAAAGGTAATGAACAAAGCCCCGAAAAGCTATGCGTGGTCGGTTTGTCTGGAATGTGGATGCGAGTACGATTATAGATTGGCTTATTGTCCTGCGTGTTATGCAAAAGAAATGATGTGTACTGCAAAGGCGGTGAAAAAATCAAACATTAAGCCTTCCATAATTCAGTATAACAAGACTTATCTGAATGGAGATAAAAACGAACCGGTTTGTTATGTCTGCGAAAAGCGGGAAGGTAGTTACTGTAAACATTTCGGGCAGACAGATTGGAATTGCAGAAGGGAAGAATTCGAGAGTTGCGAATGCCGGACTTGTTGTGCGATTGCGAAGAAAGCAAATAAAGCTTTGGAAGGAACCAAAGAAAATAAAAGCGGGTTTGCGATCCCGTTGAAAAGGGGGTAAAAAATGATAAGCAGTATTATTTGGTTAATTTTGTTGCAGATGGGGAGGATAAATCCAGAGCAGGCACCTTGGGAAGTTTATTTACCAATTTGCTTGGTTGAAGTGGTTTTATATTTCAGATGTCTTACAAAGTGGGGTGAAAAATGACAATGCAAGAATTATCAGACGAAATGAGAAAAGAGCGAGCAAGGTGTTCTACCCATTGTGGAACTTGGAACAGTGAAGATAGAGATTGTGAGATTTATGGTGAACAACATTGTCCACCTTCAAAGTGCAGATATTTTTTAGCGACAGAACTCGCAAGAAGAAAATAAGGAGATGAAAGAAAAATGCTAGATAAGTTTTATGAGATTTGCAAGTTTATCGTTTGTTTATGCGGAACAATTCTGATTGTTTTATTTACAGTAGCGTCAATTTATATTGCGTTGAAGTAAGGAGATAAAAGAAAAATGAATAAAGAAGAATTGAAAAACAAATACAGTGCTTTTATCACAGAAATATCTGAAATATTAGGATTAGGAAAACCTGTAGATATTCTTAAACTTTGTGCAACTACGGATTTATTTTTTCAACCTTTAGAAAAGCAGATAGGTATACTTGAACAGGAAAATGAGCAACTTAGAAAGAACCTTGCAGAAAACGAAAGCGACTGTGAGATGTGCAATTTTCCAAAATTAAAGATAGAACTTGAAAAGCAGATAGAAGAACTGAAAGCAGATAATGACGCTAGAAGATTTGCTATGGCTATGAGTGAAAAGGTTGAAAAACAATTGCGAAAAGAAAATGCAGAACTAAATAAGGAACTTGACTATCAAAAACAAGCAAGAAGTATAGCGGAAAATGCGGTAGTTGAATTGTCAAGGGAAAATGCCAAAGCAAAAGAACTGCTTAGAAAACTTGTACTTGAAGTAAAGGGATATGAAGAAATAAATGGCTATGATACTTGCGAACCTGTACAAGAAGCAGAGCAATTTATAAGCGAGGTGGATAAATGAACAAAAAACAAAAGGCGGAAATATCCGCTTTCTACGATCTGTACAAAAAGGAAAAGGGGGAAAAGGTTTGCAATAATTGCACGAATAAAAAATGTTATATTGTAAGCCTTCCAGAATCAGAAAGAAAAGATTGCAATGAACATCACGAAAACTATGATTGGGGTATAGTGTTTGATTGCAAAAACCATAATAAATGGCAGGGGGAATAAATGTTTTATAATTTCAAGTGTGAAAAATGCGGAAAAACCCAGGAAGTAGAAATTGCCATAAAAGATTATGACAAGGAAAAAGAAAAACAGAAATGTTCCTGCGGTGGAAAATTAAAAAGGGTTATTGAATGGGAAGGGATAGCCGAAGGAAGCGGGGCGGGTTGGTTTGGAAAATCTGACGGAAGTAATGCGATATAAAAGGAATAGGGGGCAAAAAGAAAATGGAGATTAAAGGCAAAGTACATTGTTTTTTTGAACAAAGCGGAACATTCAAAAAAGAATTTATAAAATTAGGTATTCCGGCGGAAGATTACGACATTCAAAACAATTTCGGGGAAACCGACCACATTATAGATTTATTCGGGGAAATCGACAGAGAATATAATTATCTGACAAGACAAGACAAGACAAGACAAGACAAGACAAGTGTGTTCGATTCTATCGACCCGTGTCAAGACCTTATTATTGCTTTTTATCCTTGTATTTATTTTTCTGCATTGTCGCAAATGTCTATGTTTATGAACTGCGTAAATTATCGTAGTTTAAGCGATCCAGAGAAAATACAGAAAATATTGGAGAGAGTAGAAAACAGAAAAATCTTTTATGAAAGATTGATAAAATTTGTTTATGTTTGCACTGTAAAAAATATTAGAATGGTATTCGAGAACCCTTGGAGCGAGCAGACATATCTCAAAGCTAATTTTTTGAAAGTTCCCGATATAGTGGATATGAACAGAATGACAAGGGGAGACTATTATAAAAAGCCGACTGCGTATTGGTTTTGGAATTGTAAGCCAACTTATGGTTACACTTATCAAAATGACAAAGAGCAGAAAATTATAATGAATGCAAAACAAGGTGTAAAAGCGGGGATTTGTAGCGAAGAACGTTCTATGATTTCCCCAGACTATGCAAGAAATTTTATCTGCGATTTTATTTTGGGAAAGGTCCAGAAGCAAGAGCAATTACAGTTTGATTTTTAAGTGTTGACAATAAAATAGAACAGTGTTAAGATAAATTATAAAATTAAGCAAGGGGGTAACGATATGAAAGTTACAAATGAATTAGGATTGCCACAGGCATTTATCAACGCATTAAATCTTGAAAAGCACAATGAAAAAGGTTGCTATTCTGCAACAACACTTTTGAAAGGTGCTTGCGAAACAATTCTTGCAGACAGACATTTTGACGAAATCGAAATTGATGTTGCGGATTGTGTTTGGCAGATTTGGGGAACTGCGGTACATTTGATTTTTGAGCGTGCGGGAATTGAAGGATTCACCGAAGAGAAATTCAGCGTTCCTGTAAGTAATTCAAAGGTTACGGGCAGAGTAGATTTGTACGATCTGGAAAATGAAACAGTGTACGATTGGAAAACCGCTTCAATTTGGAAAGTGCAGTTTAACGATTTTTCAGATTGGGACAAACAGGGGCTTATCTATGCTTGGCTTATGAAGCAGAATGGCTTGAAGGTAAAAGAAATTAAGTTTGTTGCTCTCTTGAAAGACCATAGCAAGAGTAAGGCGAGAAAGGATTCTGAATACCCACAAAAGCCGGTTGTAGTTCATACTGTAAAGGTAACAGAAGAAGCACTGAAAGATATTGAAGCATTTATCAATTTGAAGGTGCGACAGTTTGAAGTTGCCGAAACTCTGGTAGACGAAAAATTGACACCTTGTACTAAGGAAGAACGATGGGCTACAGACGATAAATGGGCAATTATGAAAGCGGGAAGAAAAACTGCCTTGAAGGTTTGCGACAGTGAAGAAGAAGCAAAAAGCCTTATGGCAGAGAAGGGTGGAACTGATATTGAGTTCAGACCGGGCGAAAACAAAAAATGCTCTGATTACTGTAACTGTAAAGAGTTCTGCCCATTCTGGAAATCATTAAACAAATAAAAATCGGGGGCGGGTGAAATATCCCGCCTTTTTTTTAGGGGAAATAAAATGGCAATGGAAAGAATAGCTTTATATACATTCCATATATACTAAACCCCACAATATATGTTATTATATTGCAAGGGGGAACAAATGGAAATTTGGAAAGAATTAGAAGGTTATGAAGGCGATTACGAAGTTTCAAATATGGGACAGGTTCGCTCAATAACAAAAGAGTTTGAGTGCTTTTCACGAAGGGGAAATCATACGCACAAAAGAATTAGATACGGAAGGGTTATAAAACCCCGATTGCAAAATAATGGCTATTGTGTTGTTTGGTTGAGCCGAAACGGAAAAGTAAAGGCGTGTACAGTTCATAGATTGATTGCGAAAACCTTTATAGAAAATCCAAAAAATCTATATTGCGTAAATCATAAGAACGGAGACAAAACAGATAACCGAGTAGACAATCTGGAATGGTGTACAAGCGGGGAAAATCTGAAACACGCATACGACAAATTAAATAGGGTACACAGAAAAGGCAAAAAGATTTTTTGTGTAGAATTAAATAGAACTTTTGAAAGCATAAAGGACGCTTCAGAAAAATTGAAAGTAAACCAATCCGCGATCGGAAATGTATTAGCGGGTAGAGCAAAACACGCAGGGGGCTATTCGTGGAAAGAATTATAATGTTTAATGACAGTTTTCAAAATTGGAGAAGTAAGGAAATACCAAAAGCACAATTAATATTGACAGATTTGCCATATCAGTTAGGCAATAATATGTATGGCAGTAATCCTAGTTGGTATATTGGCGGTGATAACAAAAACGGAGAAAGTAAATTAGCGGGCAAACAAGCTTTTGATACCGATTCAAAATCAGGCTTCCGCATTCCAGAGTTTTTTCACTTCTGCTCTAACCTTCTGAAAAAAGAGCCGAAAGAAAGAAATTCCGCAGGGTGTATGATTTTATTTTGTGCGTTTGAACAGATTGAAGAATTGAAACATTATGCGAAGGAATATGGATTCCCTAATTCACAAATATTTATTTTCTACAAGAATTATTCTGCCCAGGTATTAAAAGCAAATATGCGGGCAGTCGGTAATTTTGAAACTGCGATTTTATTTTATCGTGATAAATTACCGAAGTTCAGAAATAACGGAAAAATGGAATTTTTGTGCCAACCTTGGATTGAGGACAAAATAACCCCAAAGGTACACCCGACACAAAAGCCCGTTCCTTTACTTGAACATTTAATCAGTCTTTATACAGATATTGATGATGTAGTGATTGACTGTTGTGCGGGTTCTGGAACTACTCTGCTTGCTTCTGCAAATCTTGGAAGAAGGGCATACGGATTTGAATTGAAGCGGGAATATGTGAAAGCGTTCTACGAAAAAATCTTGCCTTGTAAACAAGAGGATATGTTTATACAAGCCGAGAGGGAAGAAAAGCAAAAACAAATATTAGATTTATGGGGAAACAAAATAAAATAAAAGTGTTGACATAACATATTTACCGTGTTAAGATTAAATATAAATTAAAGCTAAGGGGGCTTAATATGAATTGTATGAACAGTTTGATTTTGGAAGGTAAAATTCACCTTGAACCAACAATTATTGAAATGGACGGAGACAAAGTTTTACGTTTCCAGATTGAAACAGAGCGTTTCAGTATGAGCAAGGAAGGTGAAAGGGTTCACGAAGTGAGCAGATTTATTTGTGAAGCATACGGAGTTATGACCGAAGAAAAGTTCACAAAAAATATGATTCAGGACCGAGGAATTCGGATTATTGGAAGGTTGAAGCAGTATGCTACAGAAGTGCCTTATACTTGCATAGTTTGTGAGCATATCGAATTCAAGCCAATCAGAAAGTAAAAAAAAATGCCGGGGCGAAAGCCCTGGTGCAAGGGGGTAAAATATGAGTATTTATATTAGAGCAGATTTTGATTTTAAGGACGAGAAAAACGGAATTAAACATTGTACAGGTTACGTTGTTTGTTATGATGTAGAGCAGAAAGAATACGGATGCGACTTCAAGGTTCATACTGTTGTTATTAAAAAGTTGATTGCAAAAAATCCCGATTTTGAAAAGTTGGAACAGTTAGCGATCCAGAACTGCAAAGTGCTTCGTGAAGAATATTAAGGGGGGGGCGGAAATATGGAATTAAAGAAAATTAAAGACCTTGTAATTGAAACATTAAAGCAGGGCGAAACATTCAGAGAAAATGACGACCAATTGTATTATGCAATCATTGTGAAAATAATGCCCGAAACTGAAAGCGGTTTAATTGGCGATATGCCGATTAGAAGTTTTTTCGCAAACAGAAAGAGGTTAGGTTTACCGAGCTTTGAAAGCGTGAGAAGGTCCAGAGCGAAAATAATGGAAGAACACCCGGAATTGAAACCCTGCGAGAAGGTTCAGGAAGGGCGGGAAATCCAGAGAGAAAAATATTACGATCTTGCGACAAATTGGAAAAACTTAAAACAACAAGACTTTGGTTTTTAAGTGTTGACAAGCAAACGTTATCGTGTTAAGATAGAATTATTAAAGCTAAGGGGGCTTAATTATGACAAAGAAAGAAAGAGCAATTGAATTGCAGAAAACAATCGACAGGGAAAGAGCAAAGGCAATTGAAGGCGGATTACAAGAACATAACAATTATTATGCTTATATTTGCGGGGTTCTTTCTGCAACAGTAAGTGATTTGCTGGAAGAAAAAATTGATACCGATTTGAAATATCGTGTTAATGATGATGGTTCTTTAGAATGGTATTTTTAATAAAGGGGGCTAAATATGAAAGATAAACTTATACAGTTTTTTTTATTGGGTTGCGGAAGTCTGGAAGAAGCCGAAAAGGAATTAGACCGAAGCATTAAGGAAGTGCAGAAGAAAACGGGGTTTAATGAAAAATTAAGCCTTCAGAAAATAGCGGAAGAAATAGGGCTATGAACATCAGGAAGAAAGAGGGGAAATATTACAAAAAGTTTAAGCCCTGCGGGGCAAAAATGATAGTTATAGCGATCCTGCTATTAAGTTGGATTTATATTTTGTTTGAAGTCATAAGGGGGTAAAAATATGACAGATTTGAATAACGTTGTTTTAATCGGACGTTGCACAAAAGATGTTGGAAGTGATGAAAGAAGCTTTTCTTACATTGGAAATGGAACTGCAAAAGCAACTGTAAGTCTTGCAGTAAATCGCTCAGTAAAGAAGGGCGATAAATGGGAAGACGAAGTAAATTACATTGATTGTGTAATCTGGGGAAAATTGGCAGAGAACCTTAAACCAAATCTTACAAAAGGAAAGCAGATTTGCGTTTCGGGTTATCTTAAACAGGACAGATGGGAAAAGGACGGACAGAAACAAAGTAAGATTTATGTAAATGCAGAAAGCGTACAGTTGCTTGGTGGTGGAAAGTCTGAAACCCAGGAATCAAACCCATTCGGCAACTAAGGGGGTAGAAAATGGCAAGTACATTGAAGAATGGACAGAAAGACGGGGCAAGATTTAGTGTATATCTCCGCCCTTGTCAGTTGGAATGGTTGGATGCCCAGGCGGAAAAAATGGGCGTCAGTCGTTCAAAGTTTATCGAGTTGAAAACATTCCCGAAGGAATTGCAGTTATTGAAAGATAAAAAGGGGGCGAAGAAAGGTGAACGGAAAGCAGATTAAAAAATTAAGAAAGGAAATAAAGCGGGTGCAGGTTGGAAGTTTTAGCGAGTTTGCAGAGACAATAAATACCGCGCCATTCAAATTAAGATTAAAAATAGCTATTAAGATTTTAAGGGCTAAATTGTAAGGGGGCAAAGAATGAGTATTTTTGAAAAATTGATTAAGGCAAGATTGCAGTTTCAGTCAATGGGAGTAAAGAAAAGCGGAAAGAATAGTTATGCGGGGTATACCTATTACGAACTTTCCGACATTATCCCAGCAATAAATAAAATTGCGGACGAATTAAAATTCTGTTGTATTGTGAATTTCAAAAGCGATCTTGCAACTCTGGATTTCTGCGATTTGGAAAAGGACGAGAAAATTACTTTTTCAAGCCCTATGAGTTCGGCAAGCCTTAAAGGTTGTCACGAGGTCCAGAATCTTGGCGCGGTTGAAACTTATATAAAGCGTTATCTTTATCAGAACTGCTTTGAAATTGTGGAAGGCGATGCCCTTGATTCAACAATGAATCCTGCGGACGAAAAGCCAACAAAAAGTCTAAGCAACGAAAAAGTTATTGACGATTTAATTGGTAAAATTAGAGCAAAGGAAAGTACATTTACTGATGACCAATTGGATTATGCAAACAAAGCTATCAAGGAAAGGGACTTCAAAAAATTGTCTGCAATCGTTGCAAGTTTTGATAAGTAGCCCGTATGGGTGAAAATATATTTTACTAATTGTATGAATTCATCAAGGTATTAGCTTTTTGAAAGGTTCGTAGGAAGTCAGGAAGCGAAAACTTTGAAGCCGTGGCGGGCGGTTGTCGTGACAGTTTTATATTTTCAGTTCCCATTGTATTACCAAGCCGAAATATAAAACGTTCCAGACGGGCAACAAAAAGCCTATTTTTAGGGGGCATAAATGAAAGTTTGTTGTTATGCAGAGCCGATGGAAAAAGGGCTATTTCTATATTATCCGACAAAAGCGGTAAAAGCAGAGATAGAGCATTTATATCAGGGGGCAAGAGAAAAGTATAACGGATATATGACAGTTACCCTTGATAAGCCATATAAATCAAGGACAACGGGGGAAGGAAGCCAAAACAATTTATTCTGGAAATTGGTGCAATTAATCTGTAATGAAAACGGGGAAGAGCCAAAAGAAACAGAAAGACAGTTGAAAGAAAAGGCGATTGCAAAAGGTTACCCGTACCACGTTTCAACAATTACGGGGAAACCCGTTCCAGAATCAATGACAACAATAAATACAGTTGAAATGTCATATTTGATTGATACCGCCTATGAGGTTTGTGCGTTCTTAGGAATTGTGCTTGAACCGGAATTGAAGAAGGAAGAAGCCCCGAAAACCGAAAAGCCTTATGGCAATGAGTATGATATATTTTAAGGGGGGTGCGGATTGGAATTTATACCGATTGAACTTGATAGGAAATATAACCCGAAATCAGGGCGTTGCGATATAGTAACTTATAGCCCTTGCCCCTATGGTGAAAGGGATTTACAGACAGATGAATGTTATAGTGGAGGCGGGAAAAATAGATGCCCGTATTTTGTGCGTTATGATTGGGAAAGCCACCCAGGGTGTATAGCGTGCAATCACCCGCCGAAAAAACAGTTTGAACAATTGGAGTTTGATTTTTAATGAATGAAAGAGAAATAGAACAGAGAGAAGAAGCTTTAATGCGATCTAGCGGATTTTGCCCTATCTGTCAAAGTCCATTAATTAAAAAGCAGTATGCTCATAAAATCGCCAATAAAATAATGTGGCGGAACAAATATGGTAGTTGGATAATAGACCATACGTTGAATGGGGAAGTAGTAGACTGTTTACAATGCAATCAGGCAGTAGATGTTGGAAGCAGTTACGGAAATCACCTTGACGTAATTGCAGATATTCTGATTTATGAATATTGCAAAATGTGGGGTGCGGAAGGATTGGGAAAACTCACCGATAAGGTGTTAGAAAAATATAAACAAATGGGGGTTCAGGTATGAACGAAGAAAAAATTAAGGGTTTAAAGTTTGGCGAAACTGTTGCAGATGGAAATGGCAATAAGTACACCAAAACAATCGGCGGTTGGATTTATCAGACATTTTCGGGACAGGTTTGCTTTATTCCAGAAGTCAAGGAAAACTTGACAACTGAAAAAGCCGATAAAAAGGCAAAGGAAAAATAATTGCTTATCTGCCCTTGATGTGTTAAACTGATAGGGCAGAAGGGGGCGGAAATGAATCTGAATGAAGCGAGCCAATGGGCATTTGAAATCTCAAAAAAACGAAATCAGTATAAAGGCGATGGAGACGATACAATCCGCGCCCTTAAACATTGTGCGTGTGAAGTTGTGGAAGCGGTGGATGCTTACGATTGTTTGAGAAACACACGAGAAGATTTTGAAAATGAGCTTGCAGATGTTATAATTTGCATATTGTCTATTAGTGGTGCAGAAAGAATTGATATAGAACAGGCAATTTCAAGAAAAATGCTTATAAACGAAGGAAGGGCGAAAAATGACAGTAAAGAATAAATGGAATGGCGGAACATACGAAGTATGGGAAATAGGCGAAAAGACAGTAAAGCTTAAAAAGGAATCCGGCGAAATTATCGAGATTTCAAAAAGCGAATATCAGTTTAATTACAGGGTGGAAAAATGAAAATAATTTTAGCAACTTTATTGTTTATATTTGCAGGGTTATATCTTGCAACTGTTATTTCAATAGGCATTTGTGCCGGTCTGAAAATGTGGGAGAAACAGAGAAATGAAGACAATCAAAACAATTAAAATTGAATGCGAAACAAAAGATTATATTGATTATCACGATTTGAAAGAGTTTCAAGGCGGATTGAAGGAAAGAAAAGCTGAAGACTTCCAGAAAGCAAAAAAATCTATATTGCGTTTCGGGTGGAGTTTTCCATTTTATATTTATGATGACGGGGAAACAAAATGGACGTTGGACGGACATTGCCGATTAAAGGTTTTGAAAGAGTTGGAGAGAGAAGGCTATACAATCCCGCTTCTACCTTGTGTATATGTAAATTGCAAGGACGCAAAGGAAGCAAAACAGAAGTTATTGAGACTTAATTCTAATTTCGGAAAAATGACCAAAAAATCTGTATTTGAGTTTGCGGACGATATCGACCTTGACATTGACGAATTGGCATTACCTACGGGCGAAATGGATTTTTCAAAAAAAGAAGAAGACGAAGAAGGGACAGAAGAATTCATAACCGAGATGTTGGAAGAAAACAATTACCTTGTTTTATTTTTCGATAATTCTATTGATTGGTTGCAGGTTGAAACGTTATTCGGCATTAAAAAGGTCAAATACCAATTAGGAAGCTTTGCAGAAAAACAGAATGGTGTCTGCCGAATTATAAATGGCACTAAGTTCATTAAAAAGATGTTGGAGAGGGAAAACAAATGAAAGTAAGTGTATGTTGCCCATCTTACAAAAGACCGAATTGTGATACTCTTAAATATTTACCATTCTGCAAGGTTTACGTTGATGGTGCGGAATATGAAGATTACAAAGCAAAGAATCCAAAAGCGGAAATAATTAAATGCGATCCAGGCATTCAGGGAAACGTTGCAAGGGTTCGCAATTATATTCTGGAAAAGGAATTTGAAAAGGGGGCGGAAGTTGTCTGCCTTGTTGATGATGATATGCAATACATAGGATATTGGGAAAATCACGAAAAACACAAGGTAGAAACAAAAGACTTTCTGCAATTCGTTTATAAATATTCACAGATGGCTATGGATTTGGGTGCGAAGATGTGGGGAGTAAATGTTTATGCCGATGAAAAGGGATATAAAATCATAACTCCATTGAATACAACAAAAGTCATTCTAGGACCATTCAGTTGCTTCTTAAATGGGGGGGGGTGCAGATATGATGAAGCATTACCACTCAAAGAAGATTACGATATGTTTATTCAGCAATGCAATGTAAACAGAAAGGTTTTGAGAATAAACAAATTCTTTTATTCCTGTAAGCAGTCGATTAATGCTGGCGGGTGTGCTTCTGTAAGAAATAGCGAAAAAGAGTTGCAACAGTTGGAAGCATTAAAAAGTAAATGGGGCGGGCGAATAGTTAAATATGACAAAAAAGCAAATAGTCAGAAAAGAAAAGTAATTGACTATAACCCGATTATCAGAATACCTATAAAAGGGGTTTAGCGAAGGGGTAGCGTAGATTATGGCGGGAAAAGATAATTTAAGACCTGTACCATTCACAAAAGAGAATGCGAAGGAAATGCAGAGAAAATCCGCAGAAAAAAGAAAAGAGAACAACGAAAGAAAAAAGTTGCTTTCTGAAATGTATGCAGAATTTCTGTCTGACGAATACAAAGTAAGGAAGGACGGAGAAGAAATAAAGATTAGCGGAACTGATTATATAAAAACAATTATTAAAGCGGTTGTCAGTCGGGGCGATAGTTCGAGTGTGGCAATGCTCAAGGAAATCAGGGAAGCGACAGAAGGACAGAAAATAAATCTTGAAGGAAACGTAAAAGCAGAAATGCAGACTACAGAAGAAAGATTAAAAATATTTGATGAACTGATAGGCGAAAAATGATTAAGGGGAAATATAAAAGGGCGGACAAAGTAATTCCTGCGATCAGTCGGGAAAAGTTTCTTTCTTTATCTGATGAAGAACAGAAAGAATATTTACGACTTTATCGTGAACAGGTTGCGCCTTGTTTTGAAGAATGGAGAAAGCCCCACCCTGTAAAGGTTGCGTGTGGTGGACGTGGAGCGGGTGCAAAATCAGAATCCACCGCAAGCCTTTTAATTCAATTTGCAGAACACCCGGACTATTTCGGGGATAATATAAAAGTTATCTGTTTGCGATCTGTACAGAAATCAATTAAAGAATCTAGCTATTCTTTATTGTGCAGAAAGATTGATGAATTAGGCTATACCGATTTTGAGATTACACAAAACTATATCAGAAATAAAACCAATGGCAGTTATTTTTCATTTAACGGATTGAACGATTTTACAAGTTCGCAATTAAAATCCCTTGATAGTTATACAATCGCATTCATTGAAGAAGCAGACGGGGTAAGCCTTGAAGTGTGGGATACTCTGGAAGCAACAATCCGCAAAGAGTGGTATTACAAAGGGGAGAAAAGGCAGGCGGAAATATGGGCGGTGTATAACCCTAATACAACAAATGACCCGATAACACAAAAATTTGTCAGTAACCCAAAACCCGATTGGCTTATTACAAAGTGTAAACCGTTGGCAGAAGACAATCCATTTTATCCCGATAACCTTTTAGAGAAATATGAAAACCTTATGGAGAGAGACCCGGACGAAGCGAAGCACGTTTATTTGGGTTATCCTAGAAATAAGCAGACAAATGCAGTTTGGCTTGTATCTGATGTAATGGACTGTACCGAAGAAGAAAGAAACACTGAAGAAGCCCAGGAAGGGGCTATTGAAATCGGAATAGACGTTGCACGATTTGGCAATGATAATTCAGTTATTACAAAAAGAAAAGGCTTATGCGTTTTAGACATTCAGAAAGTCCACGGATATAATACTCAAGAGGTTGCAGGGCTTGCGTGGGATATGGCGGAGAGAAATTCCGCGATCTTGATTAAAATTGATATAGGTTACAATCAGGGAGTTTACGACCTTCTGAATGAATGGGGTGCAAATGTTATCCCGGTCAATTTCGGGGGAAGAGCAGACAATCCAGAGGTTTATGCAAATTGTGCTTCTGAAATGATGTTTGAATTGCCATTGAAATCTATCTACATACCGAGTGAGTATCTGACACAAACCTTGTTAGAAGATTTGGCAGAAAGACAATATTTCTATAATTCCAAAGGACAGAAACAACTCGAGCCGAAAGACAATCGAAGTGATACAACAAAATCCTGCTTCAAAAACCGGCATAATGGAAGGTCACCGGACGAAGGGGATAGCTTGTGCCTTGCGTTCTACGAAAAACGGAATGATTGTTGTTATTAATTTTTACAAAAAAGTGTTGACATAATATACCCCTAGTGTTAAGATTAAGTATAAAATCAAAGCTAAGGGGGCTTTATATGAAAATATTCAAATATGGAATTGCAAAAAAAAGTGAAGTTCTGGAAGAATTAGCAAGAAATGGTTATGAGTTGTATAAGTATGACCTATATTATAATTATTATACTTATGTAGTGAATTGGACAGAAGAGCACTTGACTACACGTACATATATTTTTGATGAAAACGACATTTTAATAAAAATTAAAACAAACAATAATTATTAGGAAATAAAATAAAATATAGTCATAATATAAGGGGGCTTAAATATGGTTGTTAAAATTAATGGTTGGGAATTTAAGGTATTAAGAAATACCAAGAAAGCAAGAGAATATTTGGATATTTATAAGAGCAGACCTGCAAAGGAAAGTTATCCACAAGATGTGTTAGATACTTCTGAATATTGCATACTTGGAGAATGGCACCATAATCACGAGTTTGTATTAGAATGGCACGATAAACTTGAAAAGGCAATAAGTGATTTGAAAGCAAAAAGAGCAAGAATGATTTGTTGGAATGAAGTTGCCTATGCGATCGGTGTTACAATAGATTATGAAGAGCATAAATATTTGGCAATTTTAAATTTTGGATTGAAGGTTATCTGCGGTGATAATCTTTTAATTAAAATAGCATAATTAAGCAAGGGGGTAAGATATGACAAAGAAGGAAATGAAAGAAGGAATTAGAAAAATCTGGATTGACCAGATTAGAACAGCAATGAGAATGGCAGACGAAGCGATTGAAGGTTGCGAAGATAACGGAACTTGCAATTTCGATATGGCAATGATAAAAAAGGAATCAACCTTTACCTATGATGAAACTATTGCGATCTTCAAAGAGTGTGGCATAAATGCAAGTCGCGGTTCTGAATGGTCCAGATATTATAACGGGTGGATTGGGTTGCCAAATTATAAAGGTCAGGCAGAAAGAAATACAAAATGGGCGGAAGCATTTGGGGAAAATTTGAAAGAGCAGGGCTTTACAGTTTCAATGTATTATCAATGCGATTAAATGGAAGGGCGGGAAACCGCCTTTTCTATAAGGGGGCTAAAATGGGAAGAATAGAACGGGGAACAATAAACCCATATAAATTTTATCTGTTGAGAAAAAATCATACCGTACGGGAAATTGCCTTAATAGTTGGGTATTCTGAAAAAGGGTTGTTAAGGTGGTGTTACAGAAATGGTGTTGAGACAAAACGAATTACTGATTGGGAAATTGCGGAAGATATCAGGAAGATAACACCGAAAGAAATTGCATACAAATATAATGTAAATCTTGAAACAGTTTATTATAGACTGCGAAAAATGGGGATTAGTCCAAAGTTACAAAGGGGGATAAAATGAAAACAGTTTACTTATCGGGAAAAATGACAGGGCTTGCAGAAAGCGAGTACAAAGAGAATTTCAGAAAAGCAGAATTATTTTACAGGGCTTGCGGGTATGAAGTTATAAACCCTTGCAATCTGTCAGAGGTTGTACTTAAAAGAAAGCCGGATGCTAGTTACGAAGATTTTATGGCGGAAGATTTAAGGGCATTAAGAAGTTGTACGCATATTGCACTTCTGGAAGATTGGGAAAGTAGCCCAGGGGCGAAAAGGGAAAAAGCGGAAGCGAAAAGATTGGGGCTTGTAATAATGTATTACAGAATACCAGGGGGAAAAGAGTGAAACATTTTTTTTCTTGCGTGGTTTTGTGTCTGATTGTTATAATGCTATTGTTTGGGATTGAAGTTTTAACAAGGTGCAGAGATACCGAATTAAAATTGCAGATTGTGGAATATGAGAAAGAGCAGGAAATTGAAGAACTGCGAAAAGAAATCAGATTGCTAAAAACTGATATTTCCATAATGCAGAAAGGGTTTGAAAATGAATGAAGCGCAGAGACGAAAAAGAAATTTCCGGGCGAGAAAAGTATGGAAGTTGTTTAAGTTAAAAAAGAAGAAGGAATGCAGGGGAATTGATTTAATTACCCTTTCAAAACTTGGGAAACGTTGGGAGCTTCACCACGAAGATTTAAGGGAAGAAAACTACGAAAAATTAAATGATAATTTTCTGCCCTGTAATAATCAGACCCACGAAATGATACATTGGCTTTATCGGTATTATGTAAAAGACCCGGAAATAATCGACAGAATAAAAGCGGAAATGGAGAAAATGAAAGCGATCAACCAAGGGGGCGAAAATGAGGACTTGTGCGAATGAAAGATTGGTATTAATGAGACAGTTTGCGGAAAGGCTGAGACAGTCAGAAATGAGGGGGAGCGAGTGTTGTAAATATCTTAGAATGTCGCAACAAAATTTTATGACCTTTATAACTTCAATGACTGAATTCTATCTGGTATATGAATATAACATTGGGCGTGATGTGTATTATGGCTTATTAAAATAAACCTTGCCAAAACCCCGCTTGTGGTGTATAAAATTAATTATACACAATAGGGGGTTTTGTACAATGGATTTAATTGACAAAATCAAACGTAGATGGAGTGTAGCACCTAACAGAGCAAGTTCTGAAATGCCAAAACTTTATGGTAATTCACCAAGGCTTGACCCTGTACGTTATATTGCAAAAACTTGTGCGAGTGAAGAATTAAAACTCTATCGAAAATCAGATTACAGAAAGAATGGGGAAAATGCGGAAGTTATCGGGGACCACGAATTATATGAATTGTTAGAGCACCCCGTACCGACATTTCCAGAGCTTGACGGGTGGACATTACGTTATATGACATTTGCTTATCTGGATTTAGTGGGCGAATGTGGTTGGCTTAAAGTCAGAGAAGGCAGAAGAATTATTGCATTACTTCCTATCCCGAAAGCGTGGATAATTGAAAAACCGACACTTGGAAATCATTTTTATTTAATTACACCTTATGGAAGTATGGGCGGAATTACATTGACAGTTCCTGCCGAAGATTTCATTTTTTTTAAAGACGTAGATTTGAACGACCCTTACGGAAACGGAAAGGGAATGAGTGAAAGCATTGCGGACGAATTGGAAACGGACGAGTATGCAAGTAAATATCAGAAAAATTTCTTTTTCAATGATGCTACACCGCCATATATTGTTACAGGTTATCAGGGTAACGAGCAGGGCGCGGATAAATTAAAACAGTCATTAAAACAAAAAATAGGTGGATTTAGAAAGGCAAGAGAACCCGCGATCTTGACGGGAGCAATGGACGTTAAGCCATTGGGAATATCGCCAAAAGAACTTGATATGGTCCAGAGCAGAAAATTTCTGCGCGATGAATGTTTACAACATTATCAGATTCCGCCGGAAGCATTCGGAATTATTGAGAATTCAAACAGGGCAACAATCGACAGTTCTTTATATCTTGCACAGAAAAATGTATTTGTACCGCGCCTTAGATTTTTTGAGCGTGTCTTAAATAATCAGTTATTAAATGAATATGACGATTTAATGTGTCGACACGATATTAAAATTATCGAAGATGATGAACTTAAATTGCGTATTTACCAATTCGGTGTGCAGAATGGTTGTATTACAAAAGAGCAGTATTGCGAGCAGTTTGGAATAAATCCAAAACCGGACGAAGGGCATTACATTGTTCCAATCGGACAGACAATAATTCCTGCGGGGGAAGAATTCGACTTGTCATCAATTCCACTTCCAGAGGAAGAAAAGCCGGAAGAAGAACCGACAGAAGAAGAGCCAATAGTTACAGAAGACGAGGATAAAAAAAAAGCCCTAAAAGGTAGTGCGGGGCGAGTTCTGAATCAGAAAAAACAGAGAGACGATTGGCGGGCGAAGATTTGGGATAACTTTGATACCAAAGCGAAAAGCAATGAGCCTATGTTTATTTCTGCAATAAAAAAGATTGCAAAGAGACAGGCGAGCGATATTCTGTTAGAGATTAAAAACCTTGAAGAAATAAACGATGCCACGATCAATAATTTGTGCAACGATTATTTCCAGAAAGAATGCGATAGAGCAGTAAAAATGGGGCTTGCGAAGTGTTGGATTTCTGCAATGGAAGCGGGAAGGGAAAATGCAAAAATAGCCCTGGAAGGAAAGAAGGATATAACAGTTATTAGTGATGTAACAATTACTAATGATATGTTTAATAAATGGGTTGAGAAATATGGACTTGCGAAAAGTACAGAATTGAATCAAACGACCAAAAGGGAATTGCTGAAGAAGTTAAGAAAGACCCTTGCGGAAGGCGTAGATTCGAGTATGCCGAACCTTAAAAAAGAGTTGCAGAAGTCAGCCGAAGAAGTATTCAGCGAACTGTCAAATACGCGGGCTTTTTTGATTGCCAGAACGGAAACGGGGGCGAGCGTAAATGTCGGTCAGGTTTCAACGTATAAGGCAACGGGAATTGAAAAAAAGGAATGGATTTCTACCCTTGATGACAGGACAAGAGAAAGCCATTTACAGATGGACGGAGTAATTGCAGATATTGATTCTACATTTGAAGTAGAAAACCTTGCAGATGGCGGAATTGATAATATGCTTTACCCATTGGACCCGAATGGAAGTGCGGGAAATGTTTGTAATTGCAGATGTACGGTTGCACCCGTAGTCTTTTAATAGGAGCGTGTAAAAAATGAAAAAATCAATATTCAATGTAAAGGCAGAAGAGCTTGAAGAAAGAACAGTGCGTTTCAAGATTTCAAGCGAAGTGGTAGACAGAGATGGCGACATTCTGATTGCTAAGGGTTGTAACTTTGAGAACTTCAAAAAGAATCCGCAGTTTTTAGGATTTCACAATTATCACGAATACCCGCTTGGAATCCCGAAAAATTGGGGAGTAGAAGAAGGTGCAGTTTATTGTGATGTATATTTTCCGACAATCGAAGAACTTTCTACAAATCCATCTGAAGCGAGCGAAAAAGCAAAACTTGTAGATTTTACCTACCATTGCTATAAGACAGGAATGCTCAATGCAGTTTCTGTTGGATTTATTGCAAATCTTGCAGAACCGAATAATGCAACGGGCGGTTACATTGTGAAGGATTGGGAGTTGTTGGAGTTCTCTGCGGTAACAGTTCCGGCAAATCAGGACGCAATAGCCCAGGCGGTTAAATCGTTTGGAGACGAAAATGCAAAAGGAATGATTGACCCTATAGAAAGAATCAAGGTGCTTGAAGGACAGATTGCAGAATGTCATAAAACAATGAAAGAGCAGGCGGAAAAGTTGGAGAAAGTGAGCAACGATCTTGACGGAATTGAATTAGAGGACGAGAAAGAAATCACTTTCGAAGAAGACGAAATAAACCTTGACGAAATAAACTAAGGGAATTAAACTAAGTGCATAAAGGGTGGAAAGAATCCGCCTTTTATATAAAAACGGAAGAACCGAAAAATTATTTTAAAGGAGTTGCGAAAATGACAACTAAAGAATTGGAAACTCTCATTGATGAGAGAAGCAAAAAACAGATTGAAGAAGCAAAGGCTTCTATTCTGTCAGAAATGGGCGGTGTGGCTAATGTTTCGGACGAGAAGAAATTCAACGAAGCAGTAGAAAAGGCAGTTTCAAAGGTTCTTGATGACAACAAGAAATCTCTGGAAGAAAATGCAAATATGCTTTTGAACTTTGAAAAGGCAAATGCAGAAAATGCAATGAAGGGACTGAAAAAGGAAACTTCAACAACTGTTGTAAATGAAATGATTGGTTCATACCTTAAGGCAATGAACGAAAAGAATGCTATGAACGTAAAGCAGGTTTCTGCCGATGAAGCTCTTGCAGTTGCAAAGAAACTTTATCCAAATTCAAAAGCACTTCACGCAGTTCTTGGTCAGAAGACCGCTACTGCTTCAGTTCCTGCCGATGGCGGATTTACAGTACCAATCGCATTCAGCCCGGACTATATCAAGGCACTTTATGCAAATACAATCCTTGAAAAATTGGGAGTTCGTAAAGTTCCAATGCCAAATGGAAACCTTTCTATTCCTAAGATGACTGCTAAGGCTTCTGCTTATTGGATTGGTGAAGCAGAAAAGATTCCTGTAAGCCAGGCACAGTATGGCGAAGTAAACTTGAAGGCTAAAAAGTTGGCTTCACTTACACCGGTTTCTAACGACCTTCTCCGCTATAATGCAGTAGGCATTGATGGTTGGATTGCAGACGACCTTATGAGAAATGCAAAGGTAGAACTTGACGATGCATTCTTGAATGGAACAGGAACTGCACATACTCCACTTGGATTGAAGAACGTTAGCGGAGTTCAGACTTGGACACCTGCAAGCGGTACTGCTCTTGGTCTTAAAACACCAACAGGAATGTTGGCAAAATTGAAGCAGGCAAATATCCCTATGGATAATGTAAAATGGCTTTTAAACCCTATGGGCGAATCTTGGCTTGAAGATTTGGCATTTAGTTCTGGTCCATTCGCATTCCCATCTCTTGATGAAGGAAAGCTTAAAGGCTACGAAGTAATTGAATCTGCAACTGTTGGTTATGATACAACAGGAACACCAACTGCTGATTTCTGGGTTGGTGATTGGTCGCAGTTCCTCTGGGGTGTTGGCTACGATATTTCTGTTGAGATGTCGCGCGAAGGTACATTCTCTGATGGCAACGGTAATCAGATTTCTGCATTCCAGAATGACCTTACACTTGTTCGCCTTATCACTGAACACGACTTCAACGTTCGCCACGCAGAAGCATTCGTTAAGGCTTCATTGACACAGGCTTAAAAAAAATAAGGGTGTGGGGAAGTTCCCCCGCCCTTTTTAATCTTGATTAAAGGAGAAAACGAAAATGAGAAGCAAGATACTTAATCAGTACAAATATCAGAAAACTGCGGGAACTGCATTTGACCGCACCGGTTTCAATACTGCGATCTTTATTGCTATTGGTGGAACTTCATCAACTGCAATCAAGGTTCAGACTTGCGACACAAGTGATGGTGTTTTTGAAGATTTCGCAACACTCGTTGCAGGTGCTGATGCTGGAAGTTCTACAGATGTAGGAATTGCCCTTGATATTAGCGGTGCAAAGAAATATCTCAAAATGACAGGTGCTACAAAAGCTTCTGTTGTTCTTGGTGATGGAATCAAAGACCCTGCATAAGGTGGTGAAATTATGAGAAGTCAGGTAATAAATATGATAGGCTATGCGGGAGATATTACTTCTGCAAAAAGCCGACTCGGTATTTATTCTGCTCTTGTAATGGTAAAGGGTGGAGCAAGCGGAACACCAATCAAGGTTGTTACTTGTTCCACTTCTGACGGAGAATTCGTTGACTATGTAAAACTTGCCGATGGTGCGAGTGATATTGTGAAAGGGTTCTACGTTGATTTATCGGGCGCGGATAAATATATCAAGGTAACGGGTGCGACCTATGCGGACGTTGTTTTCGGGGATTGTGATTTTGACCCTAAAAGCATTGTTACAACAGGAAGCGTTCCTGCACCTTCTGCCGATTTGGAGAATAACAAGACAAAGACTATTGATGTATCTACATACACAGAGCCGGTTGAAATTACTCCAACTGCGGGCAAAGATGGAATGAAGAAAGCAACTGTTACACTTTCAAATATCCCGGTTGCGGGTGCTACTCTGTATGCCTGGAAAGATGGAAGCAATAATATCGCTTATACCGAGACTGCAACACCAGAAGCTGAAGGCGATTGCTATTTGTCTGCCGTAACAGGTTTGACAAGTGATACAATCAAGGCAGTTGCAGAAGGTAAAATCACAATCACAATTTCAGAAGAAGACGTTGAATACAGTCGCTATTCTGATGGTGATATAGAACTTTAAGGGGGAAGGGAAATGGACAAGATTAAAGCATTTTTTAACAATAAGATTACAAAGACAGTGGAATTCATTCTCATTGCGATCTGTTGCGGTGGATTGATTTTTGCGGGTGTAACTGTTGAAGAAGTTGCAAAAGTTCCTGCACTTGTTGCGGGTATTCTTGGTGCTATTTCTGCACTTATTACATTTATTACTTCGATTGTGAAGAAATAAGGAAAAAGCGAAAATGATGTTATGTACTTTAGCGAGTTTAAAAACTTATCTCGGAATTACGGGCGATACTCAAAACGATTTTCTTACAATGCTGATTAAACAGAATTCGGCAATGATTGAAAATTATTTAGGCTATCCGATTCAGAGAAAAGAAAATAGCGAAGTGCATAACGTCAACAATGACCAATTACTTATTCTTGATTGTCAGCCTATCCAGAGCGTAAGCGAAGTAAAGATTGGCGGACAGGAAATTGAAGATTACAAAATCATTCCGAAATATTCTAAAACCGGAATGTTATACCGCGGGCTTGGTTGGTGCGGTCAGTATTACACAAGGGGTATGACATACGATATAGTTTCGGGTGTTTACGAAATAGAGGTTGATTATATAAGCGGGTATTATCTGCCGGGCGATGAAGGTTATACAGAAGGGGCAGAAGACAGTTTACCTTATGATATTATGAGTGCTTGTATTTTAGCTTGTGCGGAAAGTTACAATATCAAGTTGAACAATGCAGAAGGCATAAAGAGTTATTCAGAGGGCGGACAGTCGACAACATTTGCAGATGGTGGAACAATGGCAGATTGTGGATTGTCTGCAAAAATATGCAGTATGTTAGTTGATTACAGAAGGCAGGCGGTGGCATAAATGGTTCATTATCCTAATGCGAGAATTGACATTGCGGTTTTATCTGTAACAACGAATGACGAAGGGACTAAAATAAAAGAGTATGATTTTACTACTCCGATTGATAGTTTTGAAGCAGACGTACAACCGAATGTCTTAACGAAAGAACAGATTGATTTGTACGGAATAAATGAAAAGACTGCTAATACAAAAAAGGCTTTTTATACAAGGTCAAGTTTTATGTTAGCGGGAAATCGGGCGAGAGTTACATATAATGACGGGACGGTTGAATATTACAATATTTGCCCGCAGAATGTTTGGAGAGTTCATAGCGAAGCACTTTTGGTGCCGGTGGAGAATGAATAGAAATGAAACAGGTTACACCTTCACAGTTTATAGATATACTCCAGAATAAGCAAAAGAAGGTTGTTACCGAGTTGGGAAAATCTATTGCGAAATGTTGTGCCACGATCCAGAGGGAAGCAATGGAAGAAATGAGAGATACTGCAATAGATACTTCCAAAACTTATGGAAAGAAAGGGCATCACCCATCACTTCCGGGCAATCCGCCGGCAGTTGATACGGGTACATTAAGAAGGTCGGTTACTTATCAGGTAGACGAAGATAATTTAGTAGGCTATGTTGGAAGTAACTTAAAAAACCCGCCTTATGGGGTATATCTGGAATTCGGAACAAGCAGAATGAAGCCTAGACCGTGGTTGAAACCTGCTACCGAAAAGAGTATGGAGAAAATAAAAGAGATAATGGCGGGCGCGGTTAAGGTTGGTATATATGATTAATGCAAAGAAATTATATAAAACAATTCTGAATGATTCGCGAATAACTGCTTTAGTAAAGGTTGTGCTGGATGCATATCCCGAAACAGTAGAAAAGTTTCCTTGCGTTATTTATCTGGACGAAAATCAAAATGATATAGAGTTTGCGGACAATTTACCGCAGGGAGATTCTATAGCGGTTCAGGTCCACATATTTACAAAGGCATTAAAAGATTATGCGACTACTTCTGCAATCGGTTTGAAGGTTGCGGAAGTAATGAGAGAGAATTATTTTACTTGTCGTAACAATCGGGAAGTCGGAGACGTAAACGATAATGTGCGACATAGAGTAATGTATTTTACAAGAGAAATTTTCTCTTGATAAAATAAATAACGTTATTTTTTTTAGAAGGAGAAAAGAAAATGGCAAACGAAGCACCAAGAATCGGTCTTGACCAGGTTCACATTGCTAAAGTTATTAGCGATGACGCAAATGGAATTGTTTACGATACACCTATTGCCCTTAAAGGTGCAGTAAATGCAAGCGTAAACCCAAACAGTGATGTTGCCACAGATTATGGCGATAACGGAGTTTTCTTCGTTACAAACAATCGTGGTAACACAGAAATGAGCCTTGAACTTATTGACGTTGACCCGTCAGTCCTTGCACAGATGTTGGGACAGACAAAGGTAAACGGAATTACAGTTGAAGCTCCACTCGACCAGAGCCCATATTTCGCAGTCGGCTTTAGAGTTTGGATTGCGGGAGAAAAGGACGGAGAAAGACGCTATCAGTATTTCTGGTATGCAAAGGGAAAGTTCTCTGTACCAGAGACAGGCGGAAGTACAAAGACAGAATCTATTGAATTCGGTCATATCAACCTTACTGCGCAGTTTGCACAGACAATCTACAATGGAATTATCTGTACACACGCAAGAAATGATGATGATGAAACACCTGCAAGTGTTATTACAAATTGGTTCAATGCCCCTGTAACTTCTGTTAGTGCTGATTTGACTGCATTGACAGTTACCGCTTCACTTGCTAACGGTAAAGTAACATTTACAGGTGTCAAGGCAAGTAGTGAGGATTTCGTATTTATTGCCGGTTCAGTAATCAACGGACAGACAATCGGTGTACTTGATGCACTCGGCGCACTTATGGCAGGTTCTTATTCTGTAGATGAGGACAAAATCGTATTCACGCCAAGTGGAGCAGGAACACCAACAACTGCATTCGTAACAAATGGACTGAAGGATAACAACGGAGTAGGTGCGACACCTATGGTTGATTCAAGCCTTTAATTTTTTACGTTGCGTATTTGCCCCGTTTGGTGTAAACTGAAAGCACCTTGCGGGGCATTTTTCATATAAGGGGGAAAAAGAAAATGGCAAAAGAACTTGAAAAGGTTGATTCAAAAAAAGTATTAATCAAAATCAAAGGAAAGGAAAGAGAGTTAAAATTTAGTTTCAAAGCCTGGGCTATTCTGGAAAGAGAATATGGCGGAATTAAAAACATTGTGAAGTTGCAGAAGGAAGTAGAAGAAAAACCTTTTGAAACTTTACCGCACCTTATTTATGTCGGACTTGTAGACAAAGAAGGGGTTGAAGAAGATAACGTACTTGATGATTTCGGATTTGGAGATATTGAATATATCAGTGAGAGACTTACGGAAGCGTTATATGGTTCATTGCCCGAAGTAGAAGAAAAAAAAGCGGGGAAGGAAGCGAAATAAATGAATTCCCTTACTCATATCTTTTAACAGAATGTCTGTTGATGGGATTGAGTGAGAGTTACTTTTGGGAATCCACTCCACGAAAAATAATTGCTTTAATAGACCAAAAGAAAGAAATTGAGAAAGCGAAAACGAAAAACCTTGCGGTTTATATAGCTTGTATGGTATGGGGAAAAGACCCGGACGAAATGGAAGAAAAGAAAGGACCTGTACCGGGCAGAGATATACCAATAAGCGAAAATGCCTTGAAAGGTTTATTATAGGAAGGTGGAAAAAATGGCAGGCGAAGATTATTCAGTAAAAACGAAAGTTACCGCAGATGTTAGTAATTTTGAAAGGGGAATGAATAAAGCAGAAAAGTCATTAAAGGGCTTTTCTGATAAACTTGCCAATTCCATTGACCGATTAGGAAAGAAAGGGCTTATAGGCTCTATTGCAAATGTTACCCTGGCAATGCAGGGTTTAACAAAATCATTCGGAACAGTAATCAAGTTTGCAAAAGATGTAGGAAAGGCAGTCAATGAATGTACGGAAGCATACAAGGAGCAGTTAATTGCAGAACGTGCGTTAGATACTGCGATCCAGAATAACCCATTTATATCCGGCGAAAGTTCAAAAGCCTTGAAACAGTTTGCAAGTGAAATGCAGAAGGTTTCAAATTATGGCGACGAACAGTTAATTCCTATGATGACAAATCTTGTTTCGCTTGGAAGAACTGAAAGCGAAGTTATGCAGATAATGTCGGTTGCAATGGATATGTCTGCGGGAATGGGTATAAGTCTTGATACTGCTATCACTCAGTTAAATGCAACTCTTAATGGAAACATTGGAAGATTAGGACAACAGAATGCAGAATTAAAAGATTTGACCGCAGAAGAATTAAAGCAGGGAAAAGCCATTGAAATATTGGGCGAAAAGTTCAAGGGGTTATCAGGTGCAACTGCGGACACTTCTAAACAATTGGCAAATATCAAAGGGGATTTCAAAGAAGCATTAGGACAATTCACCCTGCCAAGTTCTGATTTATGGAATAAATTCTGGGCGGGATTTTATCAAAAAGGAATTGAAGCAATAAACAAGATTAATGCTTTTATGGATTCTCAAATAATCGGAAAGAAACTTGCAAATGCAATAACAGAACAGATTGCAAGAATAAATCCTGCGGATATTGGCGGAAGAGTAGATTATACAAGAAAAGTTCTGGGGGTTATTGGAGATAATGAACTTGAAGCACTTAAAAATTATTTAAGCGGTTTAAGAACATTAAGTGCAGAACAGGAAATCATTCTTAAACGAATTAAAGCCGAAGAGGATTCCCGCTATCAGAGTTCTATCAACGCAAAAAAGGAAGCAGAAGATAAAAAAGCACAGGCGGATGCAGAAGCGCTGATAACTGCCGAATTACAAAAACAGGAAGAAATCTCAAAGAAAAAAACTGATTGGAGTTCTAAGCTCTTGGACCAGAGAATTGAAATGCTTGAAACCGAAAGGGATAGAGCAATGCAATTGGCAGAAGAAGAAGGGCGGGAAACATACGAAATCTGGTTTGATTATAATAATAAAATACTCGAATTAAAACTTGAAAGGCTTGAAAAGGAAAAGGAAAAAGCACTTTCAGAAGAAGGATTGACCGCAGAAGATAAAATCAAAATTGAAGAATATTATAGCGGGGAAACAAAAAAGATATATAATGAATTAGGAAATTACAAAAAGAAAAAGAATGAGGAAGAAAAGAAAGACGAAAAAAGCAAGTTTGCAGTAATGGTTGAATATGCGAAACAGTATGCACAGAAAATAAAGCAGATATTCTCAAAGGTTGTAAGTACAATTAAAAATGTATTTAGTTCTGCAACTAATTTTTTCAAGAAATTATTTGATTTTGATATTGAC
Organism: Eubacteriales bacterium; assembly: GCA_045631825.1. Classification (GTDB taxonomy): domain Bacteria; phylum Bacillota; class Clostridia; order Oscillospirales; family CAG-382; genus UMGS1387. The sequence goes on from JAZQVQ010000261.1 coordinate 31,064, forward strand.
GATGCACTTGATGTAGTTTTACAGGTTGAGGATAACATTTTGACTTTTTTTGTGGAGACCCTGCCAAAGTTGCCGAGGTTTGTTCAGTCTGTAATGCAGAGTATACGAACTTTATTGCGTAATTTGAAAAATGTTATCAAGCGTGAAAATATATCAGAAGCAGTTTCTCAGATGTTAAAGGCGGTAGGGGATAACCTTCCAGAATTAGTGACAGATTTGCTTGATGTTTTAGAAAAGGTTGTAAGCGGTGCGGTTGATGGGCTGATTAAATGGCTTGGAGATGGTGGCGGATTTGTTACAATCTTAAATATGATTCTAAAAATCCAACAGACCATAGAAAAGATTGTAACAGACAATATCGGAATGTTGGCAGATTTCCTTGCAGAACACGTTGAAGATTTGGCGGACTTTCTTGCTAACAGTATGATGAGTGCAAATAAAACCCTGCCTAAATTAATACAGGCGGTTTTGAAAATTATTACTGCATTAATTGAAGCGATTGCGAAGGCTTTTGAAAACGAAGAATTTGTAAAGTCTATTGTTGATTCAATAATGGAAGTTACAGATGCAGTTATAAAAGCAATGCCAAAATTAATAATTTCAATAGTTAAATTGATTGCAAATATTATTAGTGCTTTAATTCCATATTTACCAATGTTAATTTTGCAGTTAGTAACAGAAATTTCGGAAGCGTTACCAAGTATGATTGGAGCTATTGCAATGGCTTTAAGTGATGGAATAAAAAAAATATTTTCTAAGATTTTTACCGCACAATTTTGGATTGATACAATGTCAAGCCTTGGCGGAGCTTTAGGCGAAATAATTAAAAGTGCATTTACTTTTGGATTTGGCGGTAGTTCTGGCGGTGGCGGTGGAAGCGGAAATGATGTTTTAGATTTTTTAAATCCTGTTACGTCTCCGTTATCGCCTTGGAATTGGTTTGCAAACGGAACGGAAAATGCTTCTAGGGGCTTGGCAATTGTCGGTGAAGCGGGTCCAGAGCTTGTACGATTTAGGGGCGGTGAACAGGTATTGAACAATCGCAATACAAATAAAGCCCTTGCAAATATGGGTGGAAGCACTAATAATTTCAATGTAACTTTTAATAATCTGCAAGACACAACCGCATACAATATGATGCAACAATTAAAAGCTTATAACAGACAAATGGCAATAAATGGTGTAATTTAAGAGAGGTATAAAATGCAAAAATTAGTATGGCAGAATGCAAATGGTGATATTTTAGATTTGACAAGAACCCCTTACGGAATTACAAATTGGGAAGGCTTTGCAAATACTTCTCTTAATATACAAAGTCAGCAAGTGCCTTTTCAAGATGGTGGTGTGTTTCTTGATGCCTTAATGGAGCAGAGAGAATTATCCGTTACCCTTGCGATATATGACGGGAACGACCTTGAAAAACGTTATAAGTATAGGCGGGAATTAATTCACGCATTAAATCCGAAACTTGGCGAGGGTTATCTGATTTATACAAATGATTTTATCTCAAAGAGAATTAAGTGCGTTGCTCAGATTCCATTATTTGAAACTCATAACAGTAATGATAGCGGAACACCGAAGGCAAGTTTAGCTTGGACTGCCTGCGAGCCATATTGGGAAGATTTGGAAGAAACAGAAGTTGAAATAATTAATGGATATACAACAGAAATAGAAAACAATGGAGATGTTGAAACTGCAATAAAAATTAATACAGATTATGGAACTAATAATTTTAATGTAATTAATGATACAACAAAAAAAGTAATTAGCATAACAAATGCAGGCATTTCACCAATAGAAATAAATACAGGAATGGGACAAAAAAGAGTTGTTTCACAAAAAGGCAAATTTGATTATTATGCAGGTGGCAGAATCTTTTCTGTTGCACAAGGAAATGGAATTACAATAATTGCAATGGAAGGTTGTATTGTAGTTATTAATATCTTAGGAGAAAAAAAATATATAAATGATGGATATGTGACAGGAAACAACACATCTGTAATATATAAAAATGGGAAGTTTTATGTTATTTCTGCGAATGCAATAGATACTAAAATATTAATAACAAGTGATGGCGAAACTTGGGATATTGTTACTATTCCAAAAGATTATTTATATATTAAATATTTATATAATTGTTTCATTGTTTACAAAGAAAGTACAACTGATGGCAAGGTTGTAAAAAGCACAGACGGAATAGCTTGGAATGAAATAACAATAAAAGATAGTAATAACAATATTATCAACCCTAAAGATTTTCTTTATGACGGTGAAAAGTGGAACATTTTAAGCAGTACAAAAATATACACTTCAACAACAAATAATTTTTCTAATTGTCAAGAAAAAATATCTTTTCCGCAAGGAAGTGACTTCGGCGAAAGATTTACTTATGGCAATGGAATTTATGTAATAGGAAGTTATAACAGTGGCGTTTTAACTTCAACAGTTGATGGTTCAACCTTTAATACATTGGTTGACGAATATTTATATCGTATAACTTCCGTTGCTTTTAATAATGGGCAGTTCTTAGTTTCTGGTGCTTATGGGGTAAGTTATAAAAGCACAGATGGAATAAATTGGAATCCGACAAACCTTTTCACTTATAATGTTCTTTTAAGAAATAAAGCAGAAAGCAATTATTTTTTACTTTATAGTGAAAACGGGGCTTTATTCAAAAGTAATGATTTAGAAGATTGGCAAATTATATTACCAAGTACAGAATACGGAATTTCAGATATTTTAAAAATAAATGATTTTTACATCATTGTTGGTTCAGAAGGAATTTGCAAGGGTGAAAGTTTAGATTCAAATTTTATTCTTAAAGATTCAACAACATTTATGAATTCTATTGCCTATGGTAATGGAAAGATTGTTGTAGTTGGAAATAATGGTATAATAAAATTAAGCATTGATAATGGAGAAAATTGGACTTCAATAATTTCTGGTGTTTCTACTTCGTTGAATAAAGTTATATATTCAGAAGAAAAAGAATTATTTTGTATACTCGGAAATAGCGGTATAATTCTAACAAGTCCAGATGGAGAAAATTGGACTAACAGAAATTCTGGTGTTTCCAATCAATTGAATTGTATTGCCTATGGGAATGGAATATTTATTGTTGGTTCTGGTGCTATTCTTAAAAGCACAAATCTTGTTGATTGGGAAAGAATAGGAACGTATTCTGGAAAAGTTGCTTATGGTAATGGATTATATATTTTATTTGGTAGTAAAACATATATAAGCAAAGATTTAATAAATTGGAATTCAGAACAGACATTTAGTTGCCAAAGGGCATATTTTTATAGAAATGTATTCTTTGTTATGACGTCTGGGCAAGTTTATATAACTTATGATGGAGTTGAAAGAGAACAACTTGAGCGTATTCCTATGGACCAAGCAGGATTGTATTTTGAAGATAATTTAATATTATTATTTGGAGATTATGGCAGAATTAATAAATATGTGTTAGATAAAACTTCAGAATTAAATATAATTGATAAATTAACTTCAAACTCACAAATGGATTTTTATTTGAAAGAAGGTATAAACCAAATAAAAATTAATACAGACGGAACAAATGCAATTCTTAAATATCGTCAAAAATATATCGGGGTGTAAAATGCTTTTTATCGGCTTGTTATTACTTACTTTCGGTTTAATCGGTTTTATCTGGTGTACAGTAAAACTCATTGAAGCAATTTTAAAAGACGAAGAAGGGGAAAAACGAAAATGAGCTATAAAGAAAAACCGCAATTAAAATTATATTCTTACTCAAATAATGAATTTATCCTGCAAGCAATTATTGACGATTATCAAGAGGTCAGTTTTGAACATAATTTATATAGTGCGGGTGTTTTCACAATTTCCATAAATTACAATATCCCTAATTCACAGTTATTCCAGAGGGGCTTATTTATTCAGTTTGGAAACGATCCATACGACTTCGGGGAAATCTATTCAATTCAAGACAGTATTGGCGAAGATGGAAAAGGTTCACAGATAAGAACAATCACAGGCTATGACGCAAGATATATTTTAAAGCGTAGAGTTATTAAAAATATGAACTCAAACGGATTGTGGGTTATGACCGCTAAGGGCGAATTGTGCCTGCGAAATCTGATTAAAGACCAATGCGGAAGCGGTGCAGAAAGCAAAAGACAGTTACCGATAACAAATGTAATTCCAGAAAGTGCAAACGCAATCGGCAAGGAATATTCCGTTTCAGAAAATTTTTCTAATCTGTATGAAGTCTGTAAAACGATAGCGACACAATCGGAAATCGGTTGGCGAATTGCTTTTGAAAATGGTGCATTAAACCTTGAAGTTTATGCAGGGCAGAATCTATCGCAGACAGTCAGATTTGATACGAATTACGAAAGCCTTGCAAATGGTGAGTTTTCCGACAGTTCAGAAAGCTTTAGTAATGCCATATACATTGGCGGAAAAGGTCAGAACGATAACAGGGATATTTACGAAGGCGAAGATGGAACACCAAGCGGATTTGACCGATTTGAAAGTTGGGATAATCAGTCACAAATGACAACTGAAAGCGAGTATGAAGCCGAAGCGTTGTCTATGCTTTCACAGTATGGGCAGACATTGACAATGCAGGGAAATGGGCTTGCAAAATGTCCGTATATTTTCAGAGAACAGTACGACATTGGCGATATAATCACAGTTGCATTTTCAGGGAAATCCGCAGTTGCTCAAATATTATCTGTTACAGAGCATTGGGCTTGGGGAAGTTATGACATTCAGTTTAGTTTCGGAAAACCGCAGAACAATTTAGCGGAACAGTTGCAGTTGATGTTGCGACAGATTCAGAAAGCAAGCGAAAAGGCAACTTCAACCGATTCTGTAAGGTGGTACACAATTCCAACTGATACCGCTATGCCGAAAGCCGATGTAACTTATAACACTATCGGATTTGTGGGAACAGTAGGAACAAACGCAACTTTCACCCTTTATCTTGATAACGAAAAGACGGGCGCAAAAACTTATCACGTTTGGTTTAAGCAGTTAGGCGGAACGGGAAAACTTACCTTGACAACGGAAAAAGCGGGTGCGACAAATCTCACTATGGGAGTGGGAACTTATGTTGCAATTATTTCAGTTGATGAAGCAGGAAACATTGTGAATGTTGCGGAAACGCCAACAGATTTAATTGAATCGGGAAATAATGCACCATTGACAAGTAATGCAGTAGCCAACTCCAACGCAATGCCTGTAAACTCCGTCACTAGCGGTAATATGCATTCTGTTACCTCTAATGCGGTGTATAATGCTTTATTAAACTATGCAAAGAAAACAGACGCATTGTCTTTCCTAAGTATATCCCCTCGAATATTAAATACA
>JAZQVQ010000262.1:0-13556 GCA_045631825.1 Eubacteriales bacterium
TTTTTCTTTCTGAGCTTTTTTTCTGTTATTGTTATACTCAGCAAGCATTCTCAGATACTGGTCATCCTTCTCTTTGAGAGTTTTTTCAAGCTCTGCGATTTTTTCTTCCTTTTGAGCAAGTTCTTTTTCAAAGAGCTTATCTTTCCTTGACTTTTTGGACTGCGTTTTTACCTGCTCAGTATTTTCATCGTTTATGTTTTCGTCGGTTTGTGTTTCGATTTCTTCTGTGTTATTATTCTTATTTTCTTCCATAGTATTACCCATCTTTATATATTTACCTCCTATGACGTTATATCTTTACCATCGACAAAGCTTTCAAGGTTATCGGCAAGCTGCCTGAGTGCCGAAACTGCCCGTCTGTAATCCATTCGCTTAGGTCCGAGTATTCCAAGCACCGCATTTGTATTATTCCCCACGGGGAACGAACAAAACAACACACTTGTATCGGAAAGCTCTGTCATTTGATTTTCATTACCGATATAAATCTGTAGTTTATGCTTTGAATTCTCAAGATTTGCTTTCTCGTTATCATCACCCGATTGCAAAACTCTTACTATTTCATCTTTTCTACTTTCGAAAAGGCTAAGCAGGCTCTTGACTTTGCCTATATCCGTAAATTCAGGATATGACAACAAATTTGTTATTCCCTCGATATTTACCGACGTATTTTTATCCTGTCCGCAAACGGCATTATACGCGTGTCCAACAACTGTGTTTACAAGCAAAGAGTATTTACCAAACGCTCTTTCAAGTTCCAGTATAGTCGGAATCGACACACTATCAAGCGAAACATTCTGCAAATACTTATTAAGTGCTTGCTTTATAACCACAACCGCTTCCTGATTAATTCTTACAGATGTTTTCACGTGGACAGTCTTAACGCTATCATCAGGTAATATCATAACAAGCAAAAAACTATACTCATCAATTCCTAAGACATCAAACCGTTTTACGCTATATTTCTTTTGCGTGGTTGTCATAGCAAGTGATGCACAATGCGTAATCTGCGACATTACACGTCCTGCCCGTGCCACCATCTCATCCAGCTGTCCCATTTTGAAAGCTGTCAGCTCATTAAGCAGTTCAAGCTCCTGAAGGTTGAGACGATAATTCTCCATAAGCTGCTCAACATATATTCTGTAAGCCGCATTTGACGGAATTCTTCCTGCCGAGGTATGTGGTTTATCGAGATATCCCATCTGTTCAAGGTCGCTCATTTCATTTCTTATTGTTGCAGGCGACAATGAAATTTTACCATACTCTACAAGGTGCTTTGAACCTACCGGTTCGCCCTTTTCAATATACTCGTCAACAATGGCTTTCAGTATACGCATTTTACGTTCGTTCAAATCCATAAGTTCCACGTCCATTCTTTTGTGTTTAGCACTCGAAAGGTTTGAGTGCTAACGAGTATAATTTACCATTCTTTACGATTCTTTTCTACAACATATAGGTATTTTTTTGTAAACATTCAGTGAACAAGACTTTTTAAAGGCAGATCCCCGACAAAAATATGTCGGGGATACTTGAAATATGGCTTTTTTAAAGGATTTTCTTACAAAGTCCATTCTGTCCAAGAGGACATCTGTCACACTTAGGGTTTCTTGCGGTACAAATTTCACGGCCGAACAAAACTATTCTATGGCAAAAATCACTTTGCTCTCTTTTTGGCACAAGAACACCGAGAGTGCGTTCCACCCTGCTTTGAGTTTTTCCATCGACAAGACCGAGTCTGTTTGAAATACGTATACAATGAGTATCGGCGACAATTCCGCCTTTTCCAAAGACATCACCTAGCATAAGATTTGCAATCTTACTTCCAACTCCGGGAAGAGACATAAGTTCTTCAAAAGTATCCGGAACTTTTCCTCCGAATTCCTCTACAATTTTTACACTCATTTCCTTTATACTTTTTGCCTTGGTACGATAAAGTCCACACGTGAAAATTAATTTCTCTATTTGAGAAACATCAGCCTTTGCCATTTCATATACATTTGGAAAGGTCTCAAAAAGCTTTACCGAAACAACGTTTACTCTTGCATCTGTACATTGTGCAGAAAGTCTTGACATAACAAGCAGTTTCCACGCATCGTTATCATACTCAAGTGAGCACACTGCGTCCGGATAGAGTTTTTCAAGAACATCCATTATCCCTTTTACTCTGTTATTAATAGTCAAGGTATGCCTCCTGAATTTTGTAATATTCAAGTGTTGCATTGACAAGAGCATCTGCCGAGCGTTCAATATTTTGCTTATCAAGTGTCCACTGGTATTCCTCGGCATTACAAATAAAGCTCATTTCCACAAGTGCCGACGGGAATCTATGATTCCTGCAAACCGCAAGCTGCTGATACGAGCACTGTCTTTCAAGTCTGCAAAGCTCATCACTTACTGTTTCTGACAAAGTTTTTGCAAGCAAAACTCCGCTATTATTTGAATACAGCGACAAAAATCCCCTTGCCTTTCCCGCATTACTGCTCTCAGTCACAGAATTATGATGTACCGACACAAGCATATCGGGGTTTATCTTATTGAACAAATCCATTCTTTCATAAAGGTCTATGGTTATATCGCTTTCTCTTGTTCTGACAACATTTGCTCCAAGTTCTGTCAGTTTTTCAGCAAACACATTTGCTATCTCAAAATTCAAATCAGCCTCGTTTTTATCCCCGTGACCAAGTGCACCTTTATCGGTTCCGCCGTGTCCTGCGTCAACGACAATGGTCTTATTCAAAAGCGGCTTATCTCCGGAAGCAAGGCTTTGCGGATTATTAAGTTTTACTATCATCATTCCGTTTTCGTACACGATATTAAATCCGTAAAAATTATTATCGTCTTTTAGTTTAACCCGATAAATAACCATATTTTCACGTGTACCCTTTGTTCCCTCAATGCTGGAAATGAGCGGATTGTCCTTTATCTCAAACTGAGGAAGCACATTTACGTCGGTATTGTATATAATAATACGCATACTGTTTTCTCTGAAATCAACATCAACGGGGACATTTTCCGTAACACCAAATCTCAAATCTGTTGTGTTATTTTTATTATTGGTACTATCCGTACACACAACTTCAATTGCTGTCGTTATAATCTTATTGAGTTGCAAAGGTTCCCCGTAAGTTATCTGCACATTTTCTTCAGAAACAAAGCCACCAAATCTGAGTTTATAATACCCGTCTGTTTTGAATCTTACATAATCCCTCATACCTGCAGATGATGGGAGAAAATCATCATAAAACGACGAGCTCGTCGTCACCTTTGTATGAGAATAATCATTTACAACCGTTGCATAGGCATAAGCATTTTTACCGGCCTGTTTTATAAGACAAGCTTGCTTTGTTGTAGTTTCACCATTCAGGCTTGCCGTAAATGTCAGCGTTCCAAGAGAGGTTATTTCAGTATCGTTTACAAATGTACTTGGTGAAAAAGTCCCCTTATACAATTCATACATATACTCAGACTCGAACGGAGGATTTATCGTCGGAGAAAGCACTATCTCCATTCCCCCTATCTTTGCAGTAACAACACTTCCTGCCGGAGCAGCACAAGAAACCGTCAGTTTTTCGCCTGTTGTTATCCAGGTCTCGCCGTTTGGATACATATTCTGCAATTCAAACTTACCCATAGTCTTATAAGCAGATGGAGAATTCTTTGTGTTTTTATAATTTACTGTAATGTTCTTTGTTTTACCATTCTGCGTAAACGACAAGGTATTTTTTCCAACGCTTAATTTTTTATAAGCATTAAAATATCCGTCTTTTGTTCTGGACAGTTTCTCACCTTCGAACATTACAGGGTACGCAGGGTCCGACGAGCCTATTATATATGTATACTGAGACGGAGCATTTGAATTATTTGAGGGAAATTTTACATTTACGCCCTTACCGGATGGCTCATTATCAGAATAAACAACAGGATAGCTATAGAGCTGTGACAGTTTAGTTTTTATATTTACTGTATTATTCTTTATATCCTCATATCCATAGAATATACTTCCCTTATAGGAGATAAGCGAACGGCAGAACTCAACCTGACTTGCAAGTTCATTCTTTGCATAATCTTTAGCCTTATATGCAGCGTGTCCCATATACAAGTCTACACCCGTTCCGTCAAGATTTGCGTTCCACCAGCGTGCTACATTATCAAAAGCTGAGCTTGCCGCAGAAAAGCTCCAGTAATTCTGCGGAGCAATATAATCGACATACCCTCCGTTAACCCATGCAAGTGCATCGCAATACAGCGAAGAATATGCTTCAAGTCCATTTGTATCGCTTCCGGCAACGTATGTATCAGAACCCTTATTTGCCCATATTCCAAAAGGAGACACGCCAAACAAACACTCAGGATTTATTTCTTTTATTGCCTCATATGTCTGTTTTACAAGTGCGTTTACATTTTCTCTTCGCCATTGTGCTTTATCCTGTCCATTTGCCAATATTTCATACTGGGCAGCATCGTCAAATTCAGCGTTTCCCGACGGATACGGATAGAAATAATCATCAAAATGTATACCCGCAAGGTCAGGATAATTAGTCACAAGCTCCTTGACCCCGCTAACAACCAAATCACGCACCTCCTGTAAGGCAGGATTAAAATATGTTTTACCATCGGCATATTTTACCGTATATTCGGGGTACAGCACTGCCGGATTATCCGAACTTAGTTTTTCATTATCCGACTCATACATTGTGACTCTATACGGGTTTATCCAGGCGTGAACATCTATATCATACTTTTTTGCCTCATTCAAAAGATACTCAAGGCAATCAAAATCATCCTCAGGTTTTTCACCTTGTTTTCCCGTAAGATACACAGAGCTTGGAAAAATATCGGAATTATACAAAGCATCCGCACACGGTCTGACCTGAAAGAAAACCGTATTTAAGCCCGTCTGGTATGAAGTCTTTAAAATATCATCAAGTTCGTTCTTTAGCTCACGAACGGAGAGTCCTTGTTTTGAGGGAAAGTTTATATTTATGGTTGTCGCAATCCATACGCCCCGCACTTCCTCGTTATCCTCAAGAGGAATCTGTACATCGAGGTTTGCCGCAATACTTTCATTATCGTTCTTTGCATTTGTATTTACAGGGCTTATATTTCCAAGCTTTACAAAAGCAAACACACCAAGAGCGATACACAAAACTGTCACAAACCCGGAAACTATGTACACGCTTATCTTTTTACTTTTTCCCCCGAAAGCATTATTTTTCAAGCCATATCCCTCCAATTCGACAACTACAATCGACTACATCTTTCTTACATCTATATTATGTCATATTTTTCAGCATTTTACAATGCCAAATACAAATTTTGTTGTTAAGATACTGTAAAACTTACGTATCATTTCCATTTTATGATTTTTTTACAAAAAGAATTCGCCGCCCTTATTCAGAGCGGCAAATTTTATGATTTGATTTTTACCTGATTAGTTTATTTTTTCTATCACTATATCGTCGATATCAAATATAACCGAACGTCCATCTACCGGATACGAATAGAATTGTAACACATTTCCCATAATTGTCGACATATTTGAAATTGTGAATTCTTTTGTTATAGTAACCCAACCATCACTGCAAGATATTCTCTTACCGATATCATGATCCTTATTTCTAATGTTAGTGTATTGTGATAGCTGCAGTTTTGATGTATCGTAATAACCCAAATTCAAATTAACTGTTGTAGTAATATTAGTGTTTCCTGCGGTATCACCTACAACTCTCGCTTTATAAGAAATGCTATACGTATCTCCGTTTTCGAACATCACGATAGGTTTCTTTGTCATATGCATATAGGTCCCGGAAGTATCAGCCTGCGAAGAACGGGAAACTCTGTAAAAATGATTTGTTCCGCCATCTGCTGTTGTTTCTTCCACAATGTTACAATAAATACCTGATGTCTCTGCTGTAGTAAAGTCTATTGTTTCACCTTCGGCATTGCCATTGATTATAGTAAGCGGAATCTTTGTTATTGCGGGCGACTCTGTCGGCTCGACATAGTTTTCATCTTCTATAAGCTTAATATAGTCTATTTCAACCACACCGTGAGCATTAAACGGGTCAAATCTGAGATATGTTATATTATCCTGCCAGTAACACACGTCGTTACTGGTATTATAAGAAATCCTCGTGTCAAACGTATACGTTACATACTCTGTGCCTGTATCGTTTGTAGACAGTGTTTTATATAATCTCTTATATTCATCCGCTGTGGTACTTTTATCTGTCGTATAATATATCTTGATAGTATCGTTATTGCTACCATCGTGCTTATACCTGAGTCTTACCTCTATTGCTTTATACTTTGCAGCAGGGAAGGACAAATTCTTAAGCTGGATGTTAGGGTCTCTGTTCTTATTGACATCACTTATACCCTTAACAGTGCCATCTTCGGTAACAAACAAGTCCATTTCATTACAATACCAACCCTTAAGGTTTCTGCTGGTATCGTCAAATGTCCAGTTTCCAAAGTCAGATTCAAGAGCATCCTCGACAAGACTCTTTTGCGGAGTTTCTATATACACATTCTGTCCACTCTTTGTTACAGTATAGCCAAGGTCTGTTGCAAAGGATGCAAAGTCAAACATTGGAACACCATCGACAAGCTCAAGAGTATAACCGAGATCTTTCTGTGTACCATTAAGTTTATACTTATTGGAGCCTACTGTAAACTCAAGCTTATTATGATTTGCTTCAAATACAAACTCTCCGCTTTCACTATTATAGGTATAAACACCATCAAGCAAATAGTGAATGGATGTCTGTTGATCAAATGGTGAATAAACCACGCCATTTTCAACTATGCATGGAACTTCTGATACAACATCGATACCATCTATATAAAGATGTGCTCCAAGAGTTGAATTATACTTTAAGAATTCAACAGATTCAAACTCAAACGCATCTCCGACAAATCCATTACCACCAAAATCAAGAAGTATTCCTGTTATTCTGTCTTTCCAATCCTTATGCTGTGAAACAGGCAACAACACTGCCGTCATTTGATTTACAACATCCACCTGAGCTGATACAGCCTTTGCACCCCATGTTGTATCTTCATAAGTTGTCCAGTACACTTTGAGTGGCGTTGGTTTTGGAGTTTTCATATTGACCCTGATATAATCTATTCCGTCAGAATCAAACATATCATATATGTTAATCTGAGGATCGTTTCCTGTTGCCGTTACAGACAAGACATTTGTGACATCAGTATTGATGGACGTACTTCCTCTGCTTACAGAAAAAGCAACGTTTGCTTTATTCTTAAAGTCAATTATATGTTCCAATTCAAAGTGTTCTTCAGGAATTGAACCACTGAATTCGTACTGATACCATCCGTGAGGAATAAGGAGTGTTTGGTACTGCGGGAATGTCTTATTGATTCTTGCTCTCTGAGACGCTGTCGGAACAACATCTACATGCTCTGCCGGAAGGTCTGTATAATGATTTCTAAGCGAATCAAGGTACTGGAATCCTACGCTGCCTCGTCCATCGCTGCAGTCAGGCATAAGATACGAACCTTCACCATACTCGTTCCAGGTTGACGTAAACACAAAGTTATTTGTCCACGCCCATTCGTCACCTATCTTTGCATTAGTTGCAAGGTACTCGTCTACAACCCAATCCTGAAGGTCATCCCACTCTTCAACACTGATTCTTCCATATCTTACCGAATGCCAGGGAACAGAGTCAAAGCCGGGTGTTACAGTGGGAACTGCGTAGAAGCCTGATTCTGCTCCTATGTCTGCTGCCTCTTGGTTTTTAAGCTGGTTTGTTGCCAGTGTATTTCCTGCAGAACCCCAGCCATAAGAGTAATAACCTTCAATGCCTATAGCAGAAAAGTTACTTGCAGCTGTCGTTACTGATTCATTAGACAGAGTGATAACTCCGTCAAAACCATAACTTTGTGCAACTTCATCAAGATAATCCATAGCCTCTTTTGCACCCGCAACCGAGCCAAAATATGGTGTCTTATAAATGTTAGCACCGCCAAACATACAAAGAAGAATGTGGTTATCTATCTTTACATATCTGTCATCAAGAAAATAGTTTTCAAACCAATACGGAACTACATAATTTTTGAAATAGGTTAAATCAAATATATTTTTAGATGTATTTGTTGTTGATGCTTCCCAGATTATACAGTAATCCATATAATCCGAGTATCTTGAGTACATATAACCACTATGAAGCTGTTCATGTGCATCATTATACTTTAACGGTTCCTCTCCGCCTGACGGATACCAGCAAAATGCCTGGAAGTCAATTCCGTGTTCCACCATAAACTTGATTTCCCAGTCAGCCGCCTCGGGGGATGGTTCATCATAGTATCCCAAAACAGGTTCACGCTCATCAAACGGTGTGATACATCCCCAACCCTGATGCGAGCCTGTTCTCCATATTGAACACACATTAAGACCTACAACATAATCATCATAGCTTGCTTTTGTTTCAGGAATCGGAACATAATCGGGATAATCCATAATTCTTGATACATTTACATTATCAAACTTATTTGTTCCGGTACTGTTGACAATTTTAATCTTATCAATTACCGCACCGACAGTTGTGTTAAATTTTCCAACAGAACGTCCATTCAGCAGCACGTCTGTTACACCTGTTTGTGTGTTTACATCAAGTCTTAACCTATACCACATTTTTGTTGAAAGTGTATAGATCTCTTTTCCGTAAACAACAAGCTTGCCGTTTATTGCTGAAACCTTTGCAACTTCCTCATTATTTCCGGAAAGTACAAAATCAAAGTTTCCGCTGTTTTCGTTTATAAAAAGTGCATTTGCGACAATTCTTCCGTCTGCCTGTTCAAAACTGTTCTGCACGGAAGCAGTACCGCTTAACTTAAGTTCCTTATTTTCGATTATCGCATTACCGGTCTTTTGCCAGTTATAAACACTATCAATTCCAAACAGGTTAAAGCTATCTTCCATAAGATAGTTTGCCGTCATCTTGAACGAACCGGGAATTGCAACAGGAGTATTTGGTTCATCTGTTGCAAAGCGGAAATTGATTATGTTATCCGAAAGCAAATCAAATATGCCGCAATTTGTTCCGTTTATGTATGTTGACACCTTTTCAGTATCAAAATCCATTACAATTCTAAAGTTAAAGAGTTTTTCTTCACTTGTCAAAGCCGAGCTTAAAATTGTCTGATATGTACCATTTGCCAAAAGAATTTTCCAGTCCCCGCCGACAGTTTTTACACTATAAACCACGTTATCGTCTTCATCACGAAATTCAAGGAAAACTCCATTTGAAGCCGTTGTTACCTGTGCTTCTGTTACAACTCTACCCGAATCTATTTTTGCCAAGTCTCTAATCAGAGCCGTTCCGAATTCCTCGCTTATATCAACAAGGCTCTTATACGATGCTTTATTCTTAAGTCTTATAGGACCGCCTCTGTTGTCATATCTCCAAGCCGAGTTTATAACTTCCTTGGAATCTGCTTTATTTCCGATATGAGAAACCATAAACGGATTATTTACACTTTCCTCGTCTGCAATGAGGTAAGCTGCTTTATCCACAAAAACTTCTATTGACTGTGAAGTTCTTGTTTCGGGCAAAACGATATGATTTATTATAACTGCACACTGTGCTCGTGTAAGCGATTCCTCGGGATAAAAATAACCATACTCGTTACTTCCCGACAACACTCCTGCATTATACAGCATCTCTACTGCATCTTTATATGTAGCGGTATCCACAACATCGGGGATGTTGTCTACATTTCTGATTGCCGTATAACTACTACTCGGCAAAGCATTACAGAAAAGCTGTGCAATTTCATATCTCTTTATGTCACGGTCATAATCAGAAAACTGTCCGTCCTGAATTATTCCATTGGCTATCGCATAATCAACATATGCCTCATACCACTCATCACCGGTTGACTGAGTAACAGTTCTTGAATAATATGATGCATTAAGCTTTGCCGCAAGAGTAATTCCCTGTGCAACCGCCACATAATCATCAGGAGCAAACGTATCATCCGAAACCCCCTGCATTAGCCCAAGGCTATATGCTGTTTCAACATCTTGTGCGTACCAAGCCTCCTCGGTAACATCACCAAACTGGTTTTGTACATAGTCTTCAATTCGTGAATAATCTGCAGAACTTACGCAAATTGAAAGTACAGATGATACAAGTAGTGTCAAAATGCCGACTAACAAAATTTTTCTTTTCATCGTTTACTCCTCTCTTAAAGTAACATTATTGTTTATGTTTACACAACTATATTATACCAGAATAATAGTAAAAATCAACCCTTTTACTGTTATTTTATACCACTAATTATAAATAAAAAAGGTGTCGTCTCCCAAGAAACGACACAAAAATACAAAATATTACATTTTTCTATTTTTTGGTTATTACAAGGTTATCCACCTGGCACACAACCTGATGTTCACCTGCAGGATCTGCAACAAGCAAAAACTCCCCTGTATAAATTGTAACAAGATTTTTCACTGTACATTCAAACGATACATTTACCCATCCGTCACTTGTCTTTACGGAAGTGGTTTGCACCATGTGGTCTGTTTTCCCGCTGAGATTTCCGGTTTTATCATAATAACGCAGATTGCAGGAAACCAAAGCTGAAACATCCGTATTTTCCGCATCATTTCCAAGCACTCTTACGTCATATGATACTTTATATGTTGTATTATTACACAGAGGTACAGGGTAAATCATTTCCATACGTGATTTTGTATTACTGTCCGCATCAACCTAATATACCCTATTACCGTCATCGAGCGTTTGAATTGTTACTTTCCCTGTTGTGCTTCCTGAGTTGAAGGGATTTTCATCGCCCTGTGCGTTGCCATTTACAACAGTAAGAGGAATTTCGTCTATCTTAATGTGCTCGGCTTGATTATCATTACTTTTTTCTATCAGTCTTATATAATCAATTTCACCGGAGGACTTAAACAGATCAAGTCTTAGATAAGTCACTTTATCTTTCCATTTTTCGTTTGCCGACAAGTCAAAGGTATAGGTTTCAAAATTCTCTCCACTATCGGCACTGTCAAGCTTTACTGCAACAGATTTACTCTGTTCAACGGTTCTCTCGGTGTTTGTCATAAAGAAAAGTCGCATCTCATTTACGTTTTCCTTGGCAGCACCATCATACTTATATCTTACTCTTACTTGCACAGCAGTATAATTTTCCGCCATAAACGACAAATTATTGATTGTTATATTTGGATTGCCGTCTTGATTGCCAACAGCCTTTAACAAACCATCGGCAGCCGAAAGGGTCATATTATTACTGCTCCATTTTTCAGTATCAAGCCCATTAAACTCCCACTTTCCCGATGCCGCATCCAGAGCTTGCCTTACAAGGTCTTTCTGAGTCGTCTTTATACGGACAGTCTGTCCTTTTATCTCCACCTCATAACCAAGGTCCTTTGCAAAGCGGGCAAAATCAAACATTGGCACTCCGTCATACATTTCAAGAGTATATCCAAGGTCTTTTTCCACACCATCAACCTTATATTTGTCGCTACCTACAACAAATTCAAGCTTATGGTGATTTGCCTCAAACTTAAACACTTTTGTACTTCTATTATATGAATACACACCATCAAGCATATAGTGAATGGATGTCTGGTGATCAAACGGTGAGTAAACTGTGTTATTCTTATATTGATTTGGAACTTCGCTTACAATTTCCACATCATCAATATACAAATGTGCTCCCGCCTCAGGATTATACTTTAAGTATTCGACAGACTTTATCTCATACTCGCTGCCGATAACAACGGGTGCATCAACATCCACACGCACTGCCGTCAGTGTGCCTGACCATTTATCGTGGACCGTCGGTAACAGCACTGACTGCCATCCACCTTCTTCAAGAGTTGTTTTGAAGTGTTTTGATTCGATAAATGTAGAATAGTCTGTTGCCCAGTAAACCTTGACAATTGACGAAACGGGTGCATCAAGTGTTATTCTCAAATAGTCTATATCCTCCGTAGGCAGCATTTTATCATAAATGCCAAGCTGAGGATCTATTGCTGTCACCACAAGCGGCAAGCCTTCGGGATCTTTCACTTTGGAGTTTATTTCAACATTACACAGTTCATAAATATACTCATTATCACTGCTAAAATCAACTTTATGTATCACTTCAAAGTTTTCTTCGGGAATAGTTTCATCAAAGTTGAACTTATGCCAGCCTGAAGGAATCAGGCGTATCTGATTCTGTGGGAAAGCTTTATTTATTCTTTCCTTCTGTGCACTATTCGGAACTATATCCTCATGTTCTTTAGGAAGATTTGTATAGTAATTTCTGAGAGTATCAAGCAGTTTAAAACCAGTATCGTGGTCGGGCATAAGGTATGAGCCTTCGCCATACTCATTCCAGGTGCTTGTAAACACAAGGTTATTTGTCCACTTCCACTCATCTTCTGTTCTCTTATATTCGGGCAAGAATTCATTTACAACCCAATTCTGCAGCTTATCCCAGTCATCCTGTGTGATTCTTCCATATCTTACCGTATGCCAGGGAATTGAGTCAAATCCCGGAGTTACAACGGGAATTGCAAAGCTTCCTTTTGCCGTTGCCTTTTTTAAGTTCTCCCCTACATTTTTCTCATAGGTTTTTCCGTCAGAGCCCCAGCCATAAGAATACACAACCTCAATGCCTTTTCTTTCAAGAAGCTGCGGAGTACCCGTTGCCAATGTTACAACACCGTCATAGCCATAACTTTTTGCAACCTCATCAAGATAGTCCATTTCTTTCCTGACGGCCTCATCGCTTCCAAAATACGTGCTTGATGACAGATTATCACCGTTAAAGATGCAAATCACAATCTTATTGTCAAGCTTCAGGTATCTTGGATCAAGAAAATAATTTTCAAACCAGTAAGGCACTACAAATTCTCTGAAATATTTTGAATCCCATATTCCATTTTGGCTCGTACCCGATGCTTCCCATATTATACAGTAATCCATATAATCGGAGTACTTTGAATACATATATCCGTCATGGAGCTGCGAGTGAAGATCGCCATTTTTTATTGGCTTACGGACATTTTTACTACTATAGCTACTATTTGGATACCAGCAAAATGCCTGAAAATCTATACCATGCTCAACAAAGAACTTGATTTCCCAGTCTGCAGTTTCAGGCGAACCCTCATCGTAATATCCAAGCACAGGCTCACGTTCCTCGAATGGTGTTATACACGACCAACCTTTATGTGTTCCCACTTTCCAGAGAGAACAAACGTTGATACCCACCACATAATCGTCCTTACTCGCCTTTGTTTCGGGCACAGGCACGTAGTTTGGATAATCGACAAGCTTAAATATGTAAAAATCGTCGAATTTATTTGTTCCCTTTTTATTCAGAATTTTAACAGTGTCAACAACCGAGTTTACAGGAATATCCATCTGACCTATTGAACGTCCGTTGAGCAGCACATCTGCCTTACCCGTATTTGTATCCATATCAAGTCTGAGTCTGTACCATAGCTTTGTGGAAAGCGAGTAAAGCTCTTTTCCCTGTACTATGAATTTTCCACCCACAACGGAAAT
>JAZQVQ010000263.1:0-3138 GCA_045631825.1 Eubacteriales bacterium
TTGACGGCTTCACTAAAAAGCGAAGCCGTCTTTGTAGTTACTGCATTCTTTGACCTCTTCCAAATCCCATGCCACCGGCGCTACTTTGTGTTCCGATAACAGTGCTTTGACTTGTAATTTCAGTTTCAAAAGTTTCGTCACCGATTTTTATTGTATATTTTTCTCCTGTTTGTATGTTATTTGATGCGATTAAAACAGCTTTAAAATTGCTTTCGGGTGCATACTCATATACAACATTTCCGCTTGCATCTGAAATTGAGATCTGTTCGTTTGCTGTATGCTGATTTTCGCAATAAACAATAATAGTGTTTTGTGTAAGTTTAAGATTTCTTTCGCTTCCGCTGCCTGATGCAAGGATAATATCTGCATTTTCACTTATTGTTGTCTGTCCGTCAGAATCAACTACTCCGAAGTTCCCTGAGAAAGTGCCTGTCGGATTGGTTGCCTTTATTGTTCCGGCATTAATAACGATATTACCGTTAGCATCAATACAGTCATCACTTCCACAAAGTTCAAGATATCCGCCATTGATAATAAGACAGTTTTTCATATTTCTGCCCATACCACCCATATTTCCGCCCATTTGCGGTCTTTGCATCATTGTTTCGTCAGGCATTTGTCCTTCCGGTATAGCAGGTCTTTCACCACGCATCGGGAACTCTCCGTTTTGGGGCATAGGAGGAATTTCTCCTTTCATTGGGATGTTTGCACCTTCGGGAATCTCACCGACTTGCATTTGTGGCTGACGATTTCCACGATTACCTTTGTTGCCCATAGGCATTTCTGTGCCATTTGCATCGGTAGCGTTTTCAGGACGCTGCATTTCGCCCATATTTTCTCTCATTCCGCCGCCTTGCATCATTCCTGAATTACCACCGGTTGCGTTAAGAGCATCATCTGTGGATACTACTGATATAACTCCGTCATTTATGGTCATGACATTTTTACTTTCGATACCTTCGGTGGATTTTGTAACATCAATAACTGTATCAGCCCCACTTATGGTAAGGTTGCCATGAGCAGATATACCTTTGTCATATTTTGAACTTAATGAGAATTTACCACCGGTTATTTCAATTTCATCCTGACAATGAATAGCGTGCGATGCGGAATTTACATTTATTTCGCCACCCGATATAACCATCATCCAATCAGCATTTATACCTTTGGTTGATTTTTCAAACTCAACATCTGCTTCATCCATTTCCCACATACCTCTGCGAGGAGTTTCTTCTGCGGTCTCAGTTCTGGTTTGTGTGTTTTCAATTGGAGTTCCGTTGGTTTCGATATTTATTGTTCCTGCTGAAATATTAACAATAGATTCGCAGTCAATTCCATCGTTTATAGAAGTTATATTAACTGTTCCGCCTGTCATCTTAAAGGTGTCGTTAATATGAATTCCGTCAGATGCTGCATTTATGGATATAACACCATTTTCAATATTCAGGTTATCCGATGCCTTAATTCCGTGACCTGCCGAAGATTCTATATTAAGACTTCCGTCACCTTTGATTTCAAGATTTTCTTTTGAATAGATTGCACCATCTTCGCTGTTTTCGGCAATAAGGTAATTTTCAGTTCCGTCTGTTAAAGTAATATATGATTTATCAGCATCTTCTACAAATATACAAGGATTGTTGCTTGGTGTGATTTTAGCTCCGCTTAATCTGATTTTAACCTTTTCTTTTGTAGATATTGTGATATTTCCGTCAGAAAGTGTTCCGCTTACGGTAAAATCACCGCCCTGTGTGATTTTAATTTGGTTATCGTTAATCTCAACACCTTCACCTTCATAAGTTAAGTCAGAAAGATTGATTGAGCCTACATTATCCTTCCATGACTCATCTTCGTCTTGTTCGGATGTAATTGTTACTTTTCTATTATCTCCGTCCCAATCCACATCAAGACCAAAGCTTTCGGATATTGCACGGGCAGGTACTAATGTTCTGCCTGAAACAATTTGTGCAGGGACTTCTAATGTAACTGTTTCATATATCGGATTACCTTCTTCATCGGTATCTCCTTTATCAATTTGCAAGTCGGCTGAATCAATAGAAAGTGTGATAGTTTTTTTGTTCTTTCTTGCTGAAACAGTCTGTGTATCATTATCCCATTTCACGGTAGCTCCGATTTCTTCAAAAATCTTTCTTAAAGGAACCATTGTACGACCATCAATTATTTCGGGTTTTACATCAAATTCAATGGGATTTCCGTCAAGCTCCACAGTAATTTCATCAGCGGATACGCTTGTTGCACCTATAAGCAGGCTAGCCGCAAGACTTAAACATAAAATAACTGATAATATTTTTTTCATAGTAATTCACCTCTTTATTTTATTTTTATAGGTGCAGAAACTGCAAGTATAATATTTAAGTTCCCGTTTCTGCACCGAAGCTCATTTATAAATTCCTGCTCATTTTCATCGTGAAGCATAATAACACTATAATTGAGTTCAAACAGAGAGCCTAGGTCTGTTGTTTTAATTCTTGTAAGTGAATATTTTTTTGTATATTTCTTTAAGATTTCATCAAACGCACCCTGATAGTTAAGGTTTTCAGGAATAGTGATTTTAAGAACTTTCTGTATCTGTTTCTTTTCAAAGAATTTAAATTTTTCTGCAAGTATCATTATCGCACAAAGAATTGCAACAAAGATTGCACCATATCCGAAAAGTCCAACACCGCAGGCAAGACCTGCCGCAATATCAAAGAAGATAAAACCTATATCTTTCGGATCGCCGGGAGCACTTCTGAAGCGAATGATGGAAAGTGTTCCGGCAAGGCTGAAGGCTCTTGCTATGTTACTGCCTATAAAAAGAATAATTACCGAGAGTATAATTGGAAGCATCAAAAGCGTTACTGCCATACTGCGTTGATAATTATCCTCTTGTGTCTTGTAATAAGTAAAGGCTATCGCTGCACCAAAAACCACAGCCACGAGCATTGTTACGATTGCCGAGCCGATTGTAATATCGGCTGAAACATTTGCTAAAATGTTATTAAATAAATTATCCATCTTAAACCACCTCTTTGTATTTATGTTCTGTTTCGCAATTATCGGTATGATTTATCATATTTTTAAATTCAGTACCGTATTTTGAAAATCTTGTTCGTTTTATGTCAAGCTCAGCTAAAAGAT
>JAZQVQ010000264.1:0-4514 GCA_045631825.1 Eubacteriales bacterium
GAAACTTGGGGACAATTTTTTCCCAGCTGCCATTGCCCTTGTAGTCAACTCTGAATCTGTCATGAACTTGTTTTCGCCCGTCAAGACTCAACACAACGTTGCTCATTTCTCTGTTTGAAAAATCTATAACCTCTTTGTCGATAAGCATACCGTTTGTTGTAAGCGTAAAACGGAAATTCTTGCCGTGAGATTTTTCTATACTTCTTGCATAAGCAACAAGCTGCTTTACAACATCCCAGTTCATAAGCGGTTCGCCGCCAAAGAAGTCAACCTCAAGGTTTGTTCTGCTGCCCGAGTTTGCGATAAGAAAATCAAGAGCCTGCTTTCCTACCTCAAAGCTCATAATTGCCTGCTTGTCGGAATGATATTTTCCCTGGCTTGCAAAACAGTAAGAACAGTTTAAGTTGCAGGTATGTGCAACGTGCAGACAAAGGGCTTTTACAACGCCTGCACTTTTTGCTTTTAAATTGCCAGCCATATTCTCAAAAGTATCCTTTGCAAAAAGCTTTCCCTGAGCCCGAAGCGTCTTTATGTCTTCAATGCATAAAGCAACCTCGTCTGCAGTGATATCTTCTCTGTCCTTGTATTTTCCCGTTATTGTTTTGATGATATCCTGTTCCGAGGAACTTTCAAACATAGATATGATATCGTAAGCAACCTCGTCAACCGAATGGACCGAGCCGGAACAGGTATCAATAACGATGTTGTATTTGCCAAGCTTGTATTGGTGAATCATAATTTACTCCTTTTGGAAGGGTTTGTAGAACAATAAAAAATGCCACCTTGCCGGCGGCATTGATTAAGCTGGGCTTAATTACTTGCTTTCCTTAACTGTGTTTTCACATTTCTGGTTTGCAATACCGCAGCTGGTTTTGCAGGCAGACTGACAAGATGTCTGACATTCGCCGCAACCGCCGTTCTTTGCACTTTCGCAAAGGTTTCTTGTTTCAAGAGTGCTTATACGCTTCATTAAAATGCCCCCAATCTGAATATATAAGTTTTACCATATTTTTTGTTCATATTATTTTATCATACAACGCATAAATTGTCAAGTTTTTAAGTAAATATTTATAATTTAATTTGTATTTGTTGACAAAAAGCTGTACATAGAGTAAAATAATAAGAGCCGGATACTTTATAGGAGAGGTTTAATGAAGCAGTTTTTGATAGATTCAGACGGACAAAATAATAACTATGTTGCTTTAGGTGGAATCGGCAGCGGTTTTCTAAAGCTTTTTGGCGACGGAAAAATGTCCTTGCAAAATATAAGAGCCGGACAGAAAAATTCTAATCTTGCCGGACTTTCTTTTTTCGCAATTAAAGCAAGTGACAATAATACTGTACGGGATGTACGAATTCTTGTGTCCGGAAATGATGACTCTGGGAATAATTTGCTTTTAACTTACCCTCATTTTGAAAAATCGGGTATGACGGTGAGTTTTCCGTTTGTAACAAAAAGCTTTGAAAGCGAAAATTTCCCTGCAAAAGTAAACTTGTGTGCATTTAATCCCTTTGCCCCACTTAACGATACAGATTCAAGCATACCTGCTTCGTTTTTTGAATTCACGGTTAAAAACACCGCGGCGACAGAGATGAATTTTTCTCTTTGTTCAGTGTGCGAAAACGTATTTGAAAGCTCAAAAAATACAATGGGCTGTAATCAGGACGGAAGCTTTTTCGTGCGTATGACGGATGATACTTCAGGTTATGCAGAGCAAAATTGCAGTGTGTGTGTTGCAACGGATTTTAAAGATGTATCTTTTCAGGAATATTTTACAAGTAACCCAAAAGAAAATGTACTTGAAACTTTCTGGAATGAATTTGTTCTCTGCGAAACCTTTGAAAATAAGGGAATAGATGATGCTCAGGAAAATAATGGTGCCTTAATTTGCTCGCATTTTTCACTTAAGCCCGAACAGGAAATAAAGATAAAATTTGTAATAT
Organism: Eubacteriales bacterium; assembly: GCA_045631825.1. Classification (GTDB taxonomy): domain Bacteria; phylum Bacillota; class Clostridia; order Oscillospirales; family CAG-382; genus UMGS1387. The sequence continues at coordinate 1,945 of JAZQVQ010000264.1, forward strand.
CGTGGTTCTTCCCGATGGCAGACGAAATACAAAAATGCTATTATTCGCAGTATTTTGGAAGCAGTGATGAGTGTGCCGGTTATTGCTTTGACCACTGGGAAAGACTTAAAAATGATACTTTAAGATTTAGTAAAACACTGTTTGATTCGACGTTGCCGGACATTGTTTTAAATCAGATAAACAACTCTCTGTGTAGTCTTGAAAAATCAAACCTTGTCAGATATCAGAACGGGGGCTTTGGAAAGGACAGTGCTTTTTGCCTTGAGCTTTTGTCCCCGATAATAAGCTTGTTTCCCAAGCTTACAAGAACCGTACTTTCGGAAAATATGACACAAATTCTTTCATCTGATGAGCTGTGCCACGTAAGTACCAAACAAAAGCTTTTAACTATAATATACTATTATAAGCTGTATATGGCAGACGGCGATTACGAACAGCTGATAGAAAACTGGTATAATGTTTCAAAGCTTGCCGATGATATTTATACAGTGGGTGGTATAAAGGATAAAGACGAGCATCTTATTACAACGTTTGTTGCACTGAGAGCATGTGTGACTATGGCACGTGATGTTAAGGACAAAAAACGTCTTTTGATTTGTGAAAAATTACTTTTCAGACTCAATCTGGAAATTGAGGAGCAAAAGTTTTATAATCAGGCACCCGGCTTTTACTATGCCTTTGAATGTGGATTTTTAGATATATTTGAAAAGGTCAAGAGTAGTACATCGCTGCTTGTGAGTCAGGATAATAAACATAAGATATCTTTCGTTTATCTTGCAAGACATTTTCTTGATAAGGCAAATGCTTTGCTTAAAGAAAGTGAAAATGCAGATGTAAGTGCCTTGTCACAAATCGAGGCGTACTTTCTTTTAAATGCCTGCAGTGGATTTGTGTATAACCGGAAAGATAGCCATGTAAATGTAAATCCTATCGATGATTTTACAGAGGATGGGGTTTTCAAATGTTTTTTCTGTGTTGAAACGGGGCTAGGGTATATAGAACGTGGAGTAGACTATATAGAAATAAATATGGTTTACGGAACTATCGATGTCAGAAAAATAAGCGTTCCTAAACGTGGAAGAATGGTTCTTTACGGACAAAGAAAGTGGAGATTTGATTCTTTGGATAATAATAGCACAGTTGTGCTTGATAGCGTTCTGGCTGTAAGCAGTGACAAGAAATTGACAGTAATTATAGATGTATAAAGGTAGAAAAATGCAAGAAATAATGAGAAAATCCGATTATTCGTATGATTTGCCGCAAGAGCTTATAGCACAGACTCCGGCACAAAAACGGGATATGTCAAGACTATTGGTTGTTGACAGAACAAAGAAAGAGTATGAGCACAGACGTTTTTCAGATATAAAAGAGTACTTGAAACCCAAAGATGCCCTTGTGCTTAATAATTCAAAGGTTATACCCGCAAGAATTTTCGGTCATAGATATGTCAAAGACGCTTTTGGTGTTATGACAGATAAAACAGGCAAAACAGTTATAGAGGTGCTTCTTTTAAAGCGTATAAACGAAACTGATTGGGAATGTATTGTAAGACCGGGTAAGAAGATGAAACCCGGAACAAAGGTCAAATTTTCCGATGAGTTGTCCTGTGAGGTGGCAGATGTTCTTGAGGACGGAAACAGAATTTGCCATTTTGAATATGACGGGGAGTTTTATTCGATTCTGGACAGAGTTGGTGAAATGCCGCTTCCGCCTTATATTCACTCGAGAGAAAGCTCAAAAGACCGCTATCAGACGGTTTATGCAAAATATGAGGGTTCAAGTGCAGCACCTACGGCAGGACTTCATTTTACAAAAGAGCTGCTTGAGGAAATTGAAAATATGGGCGTTGAAATTATATATGTCACACTTCACGTTGGTCTTGGAACTTTCCGTCCTGTCAAGGAAGATGTGATAACAGACCATAAAATGCACACGGAGTCTTACTATGTAAGTAAAGAAAGTGCCGACAGGATAAATAAAGTAAAACAAAATGGCGGACGCATTATTTGCGTTGGTACAACCTCCGTAAGAACACTTGAATCGGCTTGCGATGATAACGGAGTAGTTCACCAAGCTGATACGGAAACAAGTATATTTATTTACCCCGGATATAAATTCAAGGTTGTTGATTGCCTGATTACAAATTTTCACTTGCCTGAGAGCACGCTCATAATGCTTGTCTCGGCACTGTGCTCAAGAGAAAAAATCCTCGATGCTTATAAATGTGCGGTTGATAATAAATATAGATTTTTCAGCTTTGGGGATGCGATGTTTATAAAATGATAAAAATAATGTAGACTATTCGTGAATCGCCACTGCGGACATACTGTAGACGTAAATTTATATAATAATAAAAAACGGAGTTTTATGATATGCACCCCAAAAGTTAGACACTTTTGGAGGTGCATATTTTTGGTGTCTTTAGACGCGGAAATAAACCCCCGGTTCTACCGGGGGCAAAAACGAGCGGAGCTACAATAAAACGGGCGAGCTATAAGCAAGCCCGAATATAGAAAAAGTAATAACCTCCAAGTAAAATGTAAGTGGTTTAACATCGTGTTACATAATAC
>JAZQVQ010000265.1:0-3292 GCA_045631825.1 Eubacteriales bacterium
AGCTTACAACCTGCATTGCTGCGACTTGACATACGACATTGATGAAGATGAAATGCTCGGCAAGTATTATGCTGATAACGGATTGCTTGAGTGGCTTGGAGATGCTCACAAAGAGGTATGGGAATTTCTTGACTATACTAAACTCGGCAGAACAATCAGGGAAAAGGAAAACGGAGTTTACACTGAAAGTGGTTATTTTGTTTTCAATACCAATGAATATTCTGTGGTCTATGATGGTGGAGAGTTCCCGGAGAAATTCATCGATGATGGATACATCTTCAAGCTTCTCATCGCAAAAAGTGAGACCGGCAGAGCTGCTGATGGAAGATGGTTGTCCCTTCCTGCATCTAAGGAAAGAAAAGCAAACTTTGCAAGAGACCTGGGTGCAGAGAGCCTTGATGAATGTATTCTGCTTGCAGTTCAGAGCATTGAATGTAATATGCCGATGTGTGTAACAGGCCTTTCGCAAATTGGAATGCTTAATTCACTTGCACATCGTATGCGTGATATGTCAAAATCAGGAGAATTTGCAAAATATATGGCGGTGCTTGAAGGAATCGGCTTTTCAAATCTCGATGAAGCTGTTGCACTTGCAAACTCATTGCAGGAATATGAGCTTTACGAGAAGCCGTCAACCGTTATTGAATTTGCAAAGGATTGGCTTGAAAGGACATACAAAGAGGTACTTCCAGAATCGGTATTTCAGCATATCAACTTTGCTACATACGCAGAGGAGCTTATAACTCAACACAAGCTGGCACTTTCCGAATACGGTATTGTCAAACACAATGATAAAACGGTGGGTAGTTTTGAAGGGAAACGACAACCTGAAGTCTAAGAAAAGGGAGGTGTTGACATGAAGATAAATATAACAACAAGCGGAATAATAGAGTATTACGGCAATCAGGTAGGGTATGTGAAGGATAATAAGGCTGTTGTCGATGTTATGTTCCAAAGAGAAGAAATTGCGGAGTTTTTGACACAGAAAAACGGCATATCTGTCGAGTGGAAAAGCGATGTATACGACAATCTCTTAAAAGGAAACATCGAAGAAACGTCAGTGTCCAAAAACTGCCGTATCTATCAGTTGAAACCGGAAACGGATTTGCGTATGAGATTTGTTGGATACAACGACCTTAAAGAAAAGGGCTTTGATGAACCAAATATAGAAAGTTATAGAGTCGTATTCGATGGAAATGTTGGAACGGAAGTTCCAGAAGAAATCTACGACATATTTGATGGTCCTGACGAAGTCGAAGGGCTAGATGCAACCGGTGTATTTATATCCGATGTCATTGAGTTGTACGATGATGAATCAAGCGAATTCTATTATATCAACCCATCCGGATTCGTTAAACTGAACAGCTTTACTGAACCGAAAAATGAGCTTAAACAGACCGAAACGGTTAAAGAGGAGAAAGTTATCGCCGAAGAACCGAAAGAGGAACATGAAGCAGAATTTGTGGCTTTCAGAGAAAGACTTGATATGGGATACGGAAGAACAAAAACACCCGAAAGAGAAGCTGAACTCAATACTCCTAAAACAAGCGAAGAAATTCAGGTCGATACCTTCAAAATTGACATGTAGTCAATGCATATGAGAGGAGGTGAGACACATGAAATTAAACGCAAGAGTAACATCGTTTGTAGGCGGAGAAAAGCTGAAGGCGTATGTGAGCGTGCTTATTGACGATAAGTTCCTTGTAAAAGGTATCAAGGTTATCGAAGGCGAGAAAGGCAGATTTGCATCCATGCCTTGCAGAAGAACAAAGCGTGGTGAATATGCTGATATTTGCTTCCCGATTACCAAAGATCTGAGACAGGAACTCGAAAAAGCCGTTCTTGATGAGTATGCTAAAAGATTGGAGGAAATGTAACCATGAAGAAACTAAAAATGAAAATGCTTTCCTTAGGGGAAAGGGTAAGAGCGAAACTTACCGACAACAGTGGTCAGGGTGCGGTTGACACTGCAATCATTGTTTTGCTTTCCGTAGTGCTTGGTGCTTTGCTTCTCGCAGGTCTGTATGCACTTATGGATGATACGGTGCTTCCTACCTTGACACAAAAGATTCAGGAGATGTTCAACTACTCGCACTGATGAAAGGAATAGCCATTCTTGGCGTACTGCTTATGGCAAGTTATACGGATATGAGAAAACAAGAGGTACCTGTTATATATCAGGTGCTTTTATTGTGCCTTGTTCCGTTTGGTTTCAGATTAGAGAATTTATGGGGAATTGCAATAGCAATCCCTTTTTTTATTGCCGCAGTTGCAACCGACAGAATTGGCGGAGGCGATTTCAAGGTAATTGCAATTCTCGGAATCCTGTTAGGGTTTTATGAAACCTTGTTCACGGTCATAGCAGGATGCTGTATATTCATTTTCAGCAGTATGGTAGTTGGGCGGATAAAGGGGAAGGAGAACAAACTCTTTCCCTTCATTCCGTCTTTAACATTAGGGTATGTAGGAACATTAGTATTGGAGGCGATATTTTGAAATTCTTAAATTATTTTAAGAACAGAACGGTGCTTGGCATAACCTGTATAGTTCTTGCTTTGATTATTTGCTTTGTGGTCTCACCACTTGTATCCAATACCGGAGATAAAACGGTAACGGTGGTAAGAGTTATGTCAGATATAAAAAGCGGAGATGAGATAACGAAGGATATGGTATCTGAAGTTAAAATGTCAGGCATTAATCAGCCGGATAACATTGTATCGGATGACAAAGAAGTAATCGGTAAATATGCCTGCGTAGATATGACAAAGGGTGATAATGTCTTGAAATCTAAGATAGCTGATACACCCTATGTAGAAACAACATATCTTGCAGGGCTTAATGGTAAAAATCGAGCAATATCGGTTACACTTAAATCCTTTGCAACAGGACTTTCCGGTAAGCTGAAATCAGGAGATATTGTATCAATCATTGCTCCTGACTATCAGAAAACAGGTATGACCATTGTACCTTTGGAACTGCAGTTTGTTGAGGTTATCGCCGCAACAAACAAATCAGGTGCCGATGTGGATGAAACGGTAACAGAAGAAGGAGAGCTTCCGAGCACAGTAACACTTTTAGTATCGGAGAAACAATCATTACTTCTTGCTGACCTTGAAAAGTCAGGCACTATACACATGTCATTGGTATATCGTGGTAACCGAAAGACAGCAGAGGAATTCCTGAAGAAACAGGAAGAACTCAACAACGCACAAGAGACCGCACCAACGGAAAACACAGAACAGACAGGAGAATCAGGCGAAAGTGAGGCGGTAGAAAATGGTGAGGGACAGTA
>JAZQVQ010000266.1:0-2020 GCA_045631825.1 Eubacteriales bacterium
GTCTCCAAAACCGTGGGTCGCGGGTTCGAGTCCTCCCGCCCCTGCCAAGAAAAAAGCCTAACGCAATCGCGTTGGGCTTTTTTCAACGAAATTTGCCCTGTGGGCAAGTGAAATACCTTCGCTGTGAAATATTTGCTTCGCAAATGTGAAATATTCGCTGACGCGAATATGAGCAAATTTAATTTCACATTGCGACGAAGGAGCAATATTTCACAATTCACGAAGTGAATTATTTCACATTTTGCGAAGCAAAATATTTCACTTTTCTTTTCGGTGCTATACCGTGACACTATTTCCGTACAGTACAGCATCAAAAAAGTATCAAAGCTTTAAAAAATTCAACTCACTAAAACACTTGTAATTCTTACTGATTTATGATATAATAAAGAAAATAATAGTATGACAATTATTTAGGAAACCCATTATGCGAAAAAAATTAACTATTGCAATTATTATTTCTATCTTAATATTTATCGTTGGTGCTCTATTCACAATTGCATATCTTCAAGAACTTAGTGCATTAAACAACTTAAAAGATTGTATTCCTCAGGATGTTTTTCTCAAACAACAAAATAAATATCTTCAACTTGTTTTGAATTTTCTTATGCTGGCAATTGGAGGCTCTTTATTATCTTTCAGCATAATATTCAGAGGAATTTACTTTAAAAATAGACTATTTGACAAGCTTTTTGCAACTATCGGTCTTGTAGTGACATTTATCCTCAATCTTTTTATTAATTTTAGCGGTATATGGACTATTTTTACAGGCTTAACGATAATCATAACCTTTGATTGCATTTTCATATTCATAAAAGAAGAATATGACACTTTAATGGCGAAAAAGAAAGGCATTGTATAAACAAATGAAAAAAAGAATATTTCAGAAGGTGCGACATAAAATTTTATTTACTATATCGGTAATTTTATCATTTCTATTGATTTATATCTCAGTTAGAGTTGTGCTCAGCATCAATGCAATAAAAGTAAATCAAGTGTTTTATGGTGAAAACTTAGATAAGTTCCTAATTCTAGGTTATACGCAATTATCGTGTGTAGTTGCGGTTTTATTTGATATTTGGACTGTATTTTTGACCTGTATGAATAAGAATATTTTACTGAATATGGATAATAAAAAATCGGGAATGTTTTATGTAGAAAATATATTCTTGGTGCTTAACTTTATTTCAAGTATTGTTATTTATCTTCTGATTTCACAAGTAAATTTATCAAAAGTTCCGTGGTTAATTTGGACTTTTGTTTCGATGTTTAATATAATGTCGGTCGGTTTTTTCTTATATAATTTGATAGCCTGTATTGGTTTAAGCAAAAGAAAAAATATATCAAATTAAGCTTCGCAGAGAATTTCAATTATTCCTCGCTAAACTTTTCTAATATAAACATAATTAATTTTATTATCATAATGTCAAAAATTTAAGGCGATTGCATCAATTATGCGACCGCCTTTTTCTTTGCTTACTCCGACGCAATTTTTGCGTTGTTATAGGCAGAAATCATTAGTAATGCCAGTAAGCAAACTTGTATCCTTCTTCACATAATACATCTCCGTCACCTGCGTTGTTGAATGTCCGAGCAGATCTGCTACCTGTCTTACCGTTAATGCCTTAACCGTTCCGTCAGATTGCCTTACTCCGTTGACGAGGTTGGTCGCAAACGTATGACGTAGTGCGTGCAAGCCCTTACTCTCTATCCCTGCTCCGTCGAGAAGTCGGTGAAATCTCCGTCTGAAAACGTCGGGTTTAGTGTAATTTCCATTTTCGTCACAAATCAGCGGACTATCCTCGCCGAAGTAGAACTCTTGGCGAAGCTCTTTAATCATCTGAATTGCAACATCATTTAACGGAATATCTCTCTTGCTCGTCGCACTTTTTAACTTGCCAACCTTGACCTCGGTTGAGCCGTCTAAAAGCTCCACACCGTTGCGTTTGTTCACTACCTTTACTCCCCTTTGCAAGTGCAGAACTCGCCTCTCAATGTCAATATCTGCGTTCAAAACGCCCAA
>JAZQVQ010000267.1:0-7557 GCA_045631825.1 Eubacteriales bacterium
GTGCTTTTTGTATTTCCGAGAATGACATACAAGCCATCTTTACCGCTTACGGCTCTAATGCGTTTCGGTATGAGATAATAGTCAAGGAAAGTCTTTCCACTTCTCGTTGCACCACACTTGACATTCCATCGGTGGTCGCAATTATTCCAAAATTCCTTTTGTTTATCCGTCAAACTATTCAGCAAGTTTATCCACCTCGCCAATCACCTTATCGAGCTTCGACAATACATCTGCATTCTCGTTTTGTTTATCCTCACCCAACAACTTACTCAACCGTTCCAAATCGCCCAAATTTCCGCTTTTAACGCTGTTTAATAGGCACACCATAGTAAATATATCCTTAACCGATTTATCACTTTCTAAGCCCATTTTTGACGCTAATTTTGCAAACTGTGGGCTGTCCTTTATCTCACTATCAAGCAAATCGGCAAGTATCTTCTGTATGGTCTTTTTTTCTCGCCTTGCCTGTGCCGATTTTTTGCCCCCTGCCGACTGTTCTTCGACTGTTAATATATGTGCTTGTGGTATTAGGTTCTTTTCATTCGCCATTGCCTCACTTCCTTAAATCCCATCAATAGGCACCTTGATAATGGGGTTATAATCAAATCGCTTTTGCTTTTTGCTATGCCCTTTGTTGCTCTTATCCTCTCTTACGATTTCACTACCCCACTTTTTCTGCAACAATTCAAACTGTTCTTTTTCTCTCATCAATGTACGGTATGAAGCACAACCGCCCTTTTGCTCCGACTGTTTGACATTATAAGTCAAGAAATTCAACCGCAAACAACCCCTGTATTTATTGCATTGTTGCAATGTCATATCATAATCTTCTTTTAACGGTAAAGCCTCATCATAAAAGCACTCATTCCCTTTTATGAAGCATTGTAAAGGTCCACCGATATATTTTGAAAATCCAAAAGGTGTGTATGTCATATAACTCATAGCATCTTGGTTGCAATTACCGCCCCAAAACTTAAAGCCTAAATCATCGCACATTTGACTATACTTTGCGAAAAAATCAAGCAATTCATCGGTAGGGATTTTCACCTTTTCCATAGAATGATTTTCTTTTCCTACCCACAAATAAAGCCCCTGCATATCATCATCAACAATTATCACCGCATCTGCACCATTGGCAAATTCGGTTTTTAATATATGATTTCTAATTCTGCAAAGATTTCCTTGTATTCCTTTTTCGCAACTGATTATATTCGCACCCTCAAAATTTGCTTTCTTATATGCTTCATATTCTCCACAATCCACATAAACCTTGCAGAAAGGGATATAATCAAGTGTTTCAACTTTTGGTCGCTTATAAGATGGGCAACATACCGAAACATTCATATCTTATCACCTAAAAGCTCATTCAAGACCTTTGCTCCATCAAGCACCCTTGCAACGCCTTTTCGCTCCATATTCTTTGTAACTTTGCCATCTTTTCAGGTAGAATAACTCTTTACTGTTTCCAATCCGAAAATGCTTTGTGCATTCAACCAATCAATATCTGTCTTGAACTGCAAAACGAGGTAATTATTTTCTTCTCCCAAAATCTCCGAAAATTCAACGTCCCCCTCAATTTCTTCTTTTCCCTTTTTCTTATCTAATCCAAAATCAAAATCAAAAGCAGACAAATCAACATCAGGCAATTCCAATTCAAGAATATCATTGAGCCAATCACTCTCATTTGACTTGTTGTCCACAATTCGCAGAGCCTTGACCTGTTCTTCTGTCAAATCCTCAACACAAACGCAAGGCACATCTGTCATCTTAAGCTTTTTCGCCGCCAATAATCTGCAATGACCGATAACAACCACATTGTTTTTGTCAATTACAATCGGCTGAACAAATCCATATTGTTTTATGCTTTCAGCGACATTGTTAATCTGCACATCATCGTGTTTCTTTGTGTTCTTTTCATAAGGGACTAACAAATCAACTTTTATATTCTTAATTTGCATTTTCTTCTCCCTCTTTCAATTCAAAATATTCAATCGCTTCTAAAATGCAAAGTGGGCAAGAACCGCCCGACATATTCTCAAAATACTTTTGTACCTCTTTCAATTCTTCAACAATCATTTCTTTTGCTCTCATAATTACACCTCGTTCTTTCTTATTATGCACAAAAGAGCCGACACAATCGGCTGTGATTGGTTAGCATATTGTATCAACTCCTTATATATATTCTTCATTTTATTATAACACTAATTTCAAATTATGTCAAATGTCCATAATCTCATAATCTTCTTTTGGGAAATCAAGCCCAATTTGTTCAAGGTGTCTGTCAATGTGATACCAAAAGATTTCATCGTCTTTTCGCTCTGCGCCCAAGTCACCATACCACTCAATCATTCGCAAAAGTCTTTTCTTTCCCCAATGAGCATTTATGTTCATAGCAACACACATCAATTTGAGATGTCGCCTTGTCAATTCTTCACCTTTTCTGTCATATTCAGATTTGACTTCTGCTCTTATTCTCTCGTGTGTTTTCTTGTCAATAATTTTTCTTGCTTTCATTCCATTATCCTCACAGTCTTTGTTTGTTTGCCAAAATTCAATGCGTCAATGTGGTTGTCAAAATAAAGGTCAATTTTGCTGCATTTTATTGCTCCTCCACAATCTTCAGCTATATATGTTTGACCGTCAATAATAATCTCTGTGCCATAAGGAATATATCGAGGGTCAACTGCTACCGTGCGACCTTGCTTTGCTTTTGTACCACTTGCAGTTATTCCGTCGCTTTTACCACAACACTTCACACAAGGGCAATATGCAGTAATTGTCATTTCTTTTTCGGTGTAGGTTGGTTGTGCTTCTTCAGGTACAAAAGCGCACTTTTCAACACTTTCAACAGAGTTTTCAACAATGCTTTGTGTTTCCACTAAATTTGTGTTTGTTGCAACTGTTGGAACCGTAGTAAGCCACCACATAAAAACAATAAAAGCAAAAATAACAACAACCGCCAAAATATCAATAATTTTATCTTCATCAAACTTTTTCATTTTCTTCAACCTCTTTCAATTTCACAAACAAATGGCATTGTCCTGCACTTACGCTCTGTATCTGTGCAGTATGCGTTGCTTGACCTGTTTTATCATAGCCAAGAATATAGTTTACAGGGTAATATTCTGCATCGTCAAATTTGACTTTCTTTGACTTTGGATAAACTGCGTTCAATTGGCATAGTTGCAGGTATTTCGTTCTTTCCATTTTCTACCTCCTCAAATTCTGTGCAAGGTGTTTCTGTAATTTTGTGAAATGTTTGTCTCCCACTCTCACACCATACAAAGCGTTTACATTCTGTGCAGGGTCTAAACTTCATTATTTGTCACCTAACAATTCGGGGTTGTCGTGTATATTGCCGATGATTTCAACATCATAATCAAGCCAACGATAATGTGTCATAATATCTCCAATAATAACAAACGAGCCGTTAAGGTGGTCAACATAACCATAGACTTCAAAGTCTTTTTCAAGGGTGTCTTTGCCTTTCACAATATCACCCTCAAAAATCTTCTTGCCGTTCTTATCACTCAAGCCTGTGTATTGTCCGACTGTTTCGGGGATAACTTCTACTCCTTCAATACCAACATTATTACAAGTGCCACGAATAATTTGAAATCTTGAACATTCTGCAAACAAAGAACCTTGCACCCATTCTCCATTATCTACTCGTTTACCTCTAAATAAAATTTCTCTCATTTTCATTCTCTCCTTTTGGTTTATATGTAAATAACTTTATTTATTAACTATTTACGCTCAAAACCCTTGATATATAAGGCTTTTCAGCAATTCTGTAAATAAAATAAATAATATTTCTATACATTCCCTTTTATATTTAATAAATGTGTAAAAATCGTGTTTTAAAAGTTTTTACTAAAATTATTATTTACTATTTACAAAATGATGATAATTTGTTGATATATAAGGGTTTATAAGTGTAAATAATGTTGTAAATAACTGTAAATAGCCTTGTAAATAACTTAATTTTTAAGGCAAAATAGTAAATTCTTGACTATCAAGAGGGGGTAATTCAATCGGTTTTGTTCTGTTCCAAAACATTTGGTTTCCAAACGCCTGATGTCGTTCAATTTTGCCACGCTCCCACCCACCAATGCTTTGCAAAATAAGTGTGATTTCGTTGCTTTCTCGTCTTGTTGGCTTTGAAAATTCATTGTCAAGGGCATATTTCCACAACTCCATAACACAAACTTTTTGTTTGTCTTTTATGTAATCTTCAATCATACCAACACGATAATCATCTTCAACAGCCTTGCCCTGCATTTTGCGTATATCTTCAAGAAGATTTTTGTCTGCATAAGGTTCTAACTCGCCTTTGTCATATAGATGCTTTGCTTCAGCCCACGCTTGAAGAATATCGGCTTGTATTTCTTCTTTGTGGTCGTGCAGGTCATAACCACTTGATAACACTTTTACAGGATACCAGCGACGATTTCCTGTTTTGTCCGTCAAAAACTGCTCTTTGTTTGTTGTACCAATAAAAACACATTGTCTTTTGTGGTCTGTTGTTCTTCGGTCAAACGGTCTGCGATAACGGTCAACAAGTTTCGTGATGTATGATTTTACTGCTTCAACTTCTTTTGTCTTTGTTACTGCCAAAAGTTCAGCAATTTCACATATCCACGCGCCCTCAATGGCTTCAATTCCCTTTTGTCCCTCAATTTCTGTAACTTCGGTAAAAAACTCGTCTTTAATTGCCAACCAACGAGCAAACGTGGACTTGCCCTCGCCCTGTTGCGTGCCAATCAAAACAGCAACATCATCAAATTTGCAACCTGCATTGTAAAGTCTATGAATACCACCTGCAAACACAAGTCTTGTAACCTCTCTAATATATGGTGTATCTTCACATTTTAACCACTTTATAAAGAGTGTTTGTATTCGTGGCACTCCGTCCCACTCAACAGCTTCAATAATCTGCTTTATAGGGTGATATTCTCTTTCTGCAAATAGAATACGCAAAGCGTCATCAAGTTTATCTCTGCTGTGAATTTTATATTTTTCTTCAATATAAAACCTTGTTCTGCTATCGTCTTTGTCTTGCCATCGTTCAAGTTTTCCGTTCACAATATGTTCAGGAGAATATGAAAGTTGATTAAACCTTAAACTTTCAAAAGCAGGGTCGTTTCTTAATATTAAAAGAAAATTATCAATAGTTGATAAAGGTTTGCCCTGTCCGTCAAATTTCAAAGGTATGTTAGCGTTTTTCTTTGCATTTTCTTTTGTATAAGCATCTGCAAGTTCTTTTTCAGCCTTTTCACAAGCCTTAAAAATCTTTTTATATTGCTCTACAACCTCTTTTGATGCTTTTAATTCTTGAAATCTTGCAAGACACAATGCCTTTAATTGCTCTCTTATTTCTTCAGGCTCTGCCTGTATTGAATAGATGCACTCCGAACTTAACAAATCTTTGACATCCATATTTTGTATTTTATCAAACATTCCTACACCTCTTTTGTTCTAAACATTCAAGAACGAATTTTTGATGTTCTAATTTGTGTAAAGCCTCAACAAAAAGTGGATGCAGTTCCTCTTGTTGTGATTTTGGCTTGTGTTTATTAAAATTATCATCCAGCCTTTTAAATTCATCAAAGGCTTTCCAATAATCATCATTTTCTTTTTGTTTTTCTCGCTCTTCTCGGTCTTTTTTGGCTTTCAGCATTTTTTCTTTGTAATGTGATTGCCTTAACTCTTCAAATGTGTGGTCGCCATAAATATTAAGGTTAAAATCATTATCAATCTTTCGCAAAGCCTCTTGAAACGACAAATTAAAATATTCCTTAACAAAGGCTATGACATCGCCTGAAGCACCACACCCAAAACAATTATAACCTCTGTCGCCTTGATATATTTTCATTGATGGTGTTTTTTCATTGTGAAATGGGCAACATATAAAATCAGCCCTATTTGGCTCAAAACCATATTGATGGCAAATATCAAACATTGTTAGTTGTTCTTTTATTGTTTGTACTGCATTTATTCTCATAAAATCAACCTTTAAGGTAAAATTAAAGCTCACACTTTCAATAGTAGCAGTACCGAAAATGTGAGCCGTTGGTCGTTATTGAATTTTAAGCCGTCATTGAACTGCTACTCCAATAACAACCTTTAATATTCTACCACAATCCCACCCACCTTGTCAAGGGTCAATTTTGAAAGGGGCTGTCGGTGATGCGGTAAATCACCACCGACATTGGATGAGAGTGATAAGGTGTCAACCACCTTTGATATTGTAACATAATCAAGGCAGAAAGTCAAGGATTATATTTCAATATTGGTCTTTTTCGTGGTCTGCCTTTTAATGCCCTGTTTATTGTTTTTTCACAAACATACAACGCATTGGCAATTTGAATTTGAGTATAACCTAAACACCACATTTCATATGCCCATTCAATTTGTTTTTTTGTTAAAATTTTTTCCATTTCATATCCCCATTTTCTTCGCCAAAGCCTTAACTCTCTTTTCATACTCCTGCGGAGTTTTGGCTGTGCGTTGAATTTCTTTCTTGATTTTCTCATAGCGTTGGAATTTTGTCATTGTTCTTCACCCTCACAATTCAAAAAATCTTCAAATTTCTGCAAAGCTTTCTGTTGGTTCTTCGTTGGTGGCTGTTTCTTTGGAACATAATCAAGATGTAACTTAAAAAGATGTGCCACCATTTTACGAGCATTTTTCTCGCCTTGTTCAATGCCTTGATAATATCCTTTTGGAGATTTGGCATCACCTAAAGCCTTTTTACCTTTGCCCTGGCTTCCCGTGGTTTCGTTACGGAGCTGATATCCTGCATTTGCATATTGCTTGATGTATTTCTGCTCCATATCATTTAATTGACTTTCAGGGAACTCCAAAAAATGCACCTTGTAGCCTGTTGGATTTTCTTCGCTCCAAAATCCGTGTTTTTTGATTGATAAATCAATATGCTGATAACCACTTAAATGTGATGCAAGTCTATCAAGCAAATGTTTTGCTTGACCGATATATGCGTACTTAAACCCATCTTCTTCCCTCAACAAGAAATATATTCCGCTTGTATTCGGACAATCAGGACAAACGCTCAAAATTCTTTGCTCGTTTTTCTTTTTAATTGCATATATTTGTCTGTAATTTGGTTTAGGCATTCAAATATACCTCTCTTTTCGTTTATTTTGCCCTTAAAATCGGTTTTTACAGTTTAGGAGTAAACTTATACCCCTAAACCATAAAAGCAAATTAAAAGCATTTATCAGAAAGGCAAGCCTTCGTCTGTGTCATCAAGAACTGTAAAGCCAGTTGTTGGAACACTTGGAACAGGTGTGCTTCTCTTAACCTTTTTCAATTCAGGAACCTTGAAATCGCCACTCTTGATTTCTTCAACTGTCTTGACCTGTGCCACATAAAGTCTTGTTTTGATTTCTCCGCTGTTGTTTTCGTATTCTTCTTCTGCAAGAACTAAACCAACAACCTTGCCCATAAGTGTTTTTTCATCCCAAGTCCACACAAAACCTGCGTTGCTTTTTTCAACGCACTCAATAAAATGTTTGAACATTCCAAGAGCTTTTT
>JAZQVQ010000268.1:0-3669 GCA_045631825.1 Eubacteriales bacterium
GAAGTTCACTTTGTGAGTGAAGTTGCTTACGCAGTGAATTTTGCTTCGCAAATGTTTAATAGCAAACTTAACATCACTTTACGACGTAGGAGTAAAACATCACTGTGCTTTAGCACAACATCATTTTGAGCATAGCGAAAAACATCACCACTCACCCTCATATTTTCTTTCTATTTTTCAGGGCGAATTTTGTGCTTAAAATCTTGTTCAAAAACCGATTGAGAAAAATGCTTAAACAGCTCTACAAAATAGCATAAAATAAAACTCAACAGGTGGCTCGAGTCTATGCTTCAAGTCACCTGTTTCTCTTTGTTTTAAAAATTATTCGGTTTTTCACTAAGACATAGAACCGTCCCTCGTCTTATTTTTGTGTAATCTATCATTGTTATCTCCTCATTTCCTTGCTAATTGTAAATCTATTGTATCGTAAATACTAATTTCTCCACCGTGTCGGTTGATTGCTTCTTCTATCTTTGAAAAGAATTCATTTCGGATAGTTTCTTCAATAGCGATATGGTCTGAATATGTACCCAAAAGTTTAATATGTTCATTTGCAGAGAATGGGCGTGTGCGATAAAACAGTTTATATTGAATATCTGTGAAACCATATTTCTCTGCAATCAAAGCTCTGTCGTGTGCTTGTTGTTCTGTATATTCAACAGGCGTTTTAGGTTCTTTTTTGTAAAATTTATAATAGTAATCTTCATAAATTCGGTCTATTTCTTCTGACAGTTCAGGTTTACATTTATCACGGTACGGATGGTTTGCAAAGCGGACAAACACACCACCATTTTTAAGCATATTATAAACTTTTTTATATCCGATTTCTTCAGGTACCCAATGAAATGCAGAAGCAGAATAGATTAAATCATACTCACCATTGTTAAAACTAATATCTTCAAACTTTCCCGAAATAGCTGAAAAGTTCGGAAACTCTTTGAATTTCTCACGGCAGATTTCACAGAAATTTTCACCATAATCAACTGCAATAAGATTGCATCCAGTTTGCAGAAACGGCAATGTTGCCTGACCACCACCGATACCTATTTCAACAACACGGTTTTGATTGTTGATTGGTTTGTATTCAAATATAGTCTGATACAACTCATCAACATAACCAGGTCGCAGTTTTTCATATGTAGCAGCAACTGTATCAAAAGTCCAATTCAAGTTGTTTGTTGACATACTATTATCACCATTTGTTATTGTTTTGAATTTAATTTATAAACGCTTCTATGATTCTGTCTGCACATACATCATTTGTGTTTTCAAAATTGTCGACAGTCAAACTATTTTCAAAATCAGTTTCCAACAAATTCAGCTGTTCTTCTGCACTACCAATTTTTCTATTTTCTCTTTTAGTTTCCCGTCTTTTCAATTCTTCAACAGTACAAGATATATTTACAACAAAAACAGGATAATCATTCAATAACACTCTAAAATCTTGTAAAGTATCACTGTTTTTGAAGAACATATACGGAACAATCAAATTGAACCCTAAATCTGAATATAACTTTACAACATTAAAGAACTTTGAGGCAAAAGCGTATTGTACTGAAAAATCACCATTTTTATAATCGTTGAATTTTTCGGGAGACATTAATATAAAATCATCTATATCCAATCTATATAACGGAATTGGAGAACGGTCTTGAATTGTTTTCGCTAATGTTGTTTTCCCTGAACTTGAAACACCATTAAGAATAATAATTTTACCTTTTTTCATAAATCACATATCCTTAAATTTTATATTGTTTCTCAAAACACGCAAGGGTTAACCCTGGCTCAACTTCAAGTCGTGTGCCTGTATCAGTATAACCCCATTTAGTATAACATTTTCTGTTCTTATCCAAGTCTTCAGGGTAATCAACATATAATTTTCTCGGATTCTTCAAATACTTTTCTGACTGTAAAATTGCTTCTGTTGCTATACCTTTATTTTGGTATTCAGGTAAAATATATACTCTTGCGAGATAATACTTGCCGAAAGCCAATAGTTTGATAAATGGTGTTGAGCCCTTAAGTCTATACAAAATACCACCCACAATTATATCATCATAAAGAATGGTCAAATATAAAAAGGTCGGGTTATTTAATCTTCGTAATATATCTTCTTTACCTCTTAGATAAGGACTTCCTTTATCGTGATATTTTTCATAAAGAGATAGAAAGGCTTTTTGTTGAATATTGGTTAATATTTCAACATCATCAATAGTTGTTAATCTTAATGAAATCACTATAATCACTCCAAATAAAAAAACTCCTCTGATACGAATAATCAGAGGAGTTCAGTATAATCGCTATATATGTATAATTATATTGCGGACAAAACAACTTCTGATTTAATATATGAATATGAATAATAAAGATAATACATTGTCATTTTGTCCACCTACCTTTTGTTATTTTCCATATTGTAACAATTAGAATCTTAAATGTCAACCTTTACTTTCACACTTCGTTTTCGAAGTGTGTTTTTTCATTTTTTGAATCAATTTCTGTGATAATTATATTGCCGAGTAAAAAAGGCTTTGTTCCCGATTCGGTTCACCTTTCCACTATCGTGTTTGGCTTTCTGTCACAATATATACAGATAATAAAGATGAAAGGTGTTATGAAGTTCGGCGGATGTAGTGCTGAACAAACCCGAAAGGAGAATCGGGAATGGTTGCTGAAAGTAAGGAACGCTTGAAGCAATCTGCAAGTGAAACTTGCACCCACCAAATAGCGACTTGGTGGGTACTATTAGAGGTTATTTTTCAATTTCCGAAGGATTATTTGGAAAATAACCATCTAATAGCGATGAAAATTGATTTTCTCATATAACCAAATTTAAAACCGCCGGTATGAGAATTTCAAAAACCATCACAGTTCCTCGTAGCATATAGGATGTCAACCTGTATGGACGGCCTTTTCTCGGCGGTGTATTTTTAAGATTTACACCAATAAATTGAGACTCGACAGTTTAACAGAGCGAAAGCTCCGGCACGGCAGAGTGAACCGTGAGAAATAAATCACTCCTACTTGATAGTCTTACGAAAGGAATAACGGAAATGGCAAGACGAAACAAAACCCGTGGCAAAACGGTTTCACGAGCATTGTTTGACAATACAAAAGAGTTCTTTGAACAATACGGCAACGACGTTACAAGAAATACTTATATGAAAAATTACAGGAAGTTTATTGACTATTGCAGAACAAATTTTAACTGCAAGACAAAAGATGAATGCGGAGAGCATATTCAGGAATATGCAGATTGCCTCAAAGAAAAAGGATACACACCAAGCACGATTCATACATACCTTGCGCCTGTGTGCGTGTACCACAATATCTCTATGGATAGAATCAAAAAGGATTTAAGAAGGACTGCTCATTACAAAAGAGGCAGAACCAACAACGAAAAAACACACAGAAGTGATAACGATATAAATAACACCATATACCAACGAAGTGTAGAATTTCAATCGGTGGTAGGAATACGCAGGGCAGAGCTTTCCCGACTGACAGGAAAAGATTTAGTGACTGACGAATCAGGTTACTTATGTGTGCGTGTAGGCAGGGGCAAAGGCGGAAAGCTGCAACTCCAAAGAGTATTACCACAGCATTACGATATGATAAAAAGCTACTTTAAGGACAAGAAACCTGACGAAAGAATTTTTACAAAAGAGG